>JAVVZC010000022.1:0-14038 GCA_036650755.1 Oscillospiraceae bacterium | reverse complement strand
CCCTCGGTGGCGGCGGCTTTTTTGCGATAGCCACGGCTCTCCTCGGGTAAAAACGCTCCGCACTCGGGATTGACGCAGAAGGGGGTCTTTTTGCCCCTGCCGGAAAGCTTGAAAAGGGTTTTTCCGCACTCGGGACAGTTTTCCTTGACGGGGACGTCCCAAGTCATGAAGCCGCAGTCCGCGCCCCGCTCACAGGCGTAGTAGGTGTAGCCTTTTTTGGAGGTACGCTTAAAAATTCGGCTGCCGCATTTGGGGCATTTGCCGGGCATTTCGATGACTATGGGCTTTGTAAAATCGCAATCGGGATAGCCGGGGCAGGCGAGAAAACGCCCAAAGCGCCCGGATTTTATGACCATTTGCTTGCCGCATTTGTCGCAGATTTCGTCGGAATATTCCTCGGGGATTTTGATGCGCTGTCCCTCAAGGGCGATTTCCGTTTCTTGAAGCTCACGGTCAAAGTTGCCGTAAAACTCTTGAAGCACGTCCTTCCAGTCCCGCTTGCCCGCTTCAACGCTGTCCAGAGTGTCCTCCATGCCGGAGGTGAACTTAAGGTCAACAATGTCGGGGAAGCGCTCAATCATAAGCCCTGTGACAACCTCGCCCAAAACCGTGGGGAGCAGGTATTTCCCCTCCTTGACCACATATTCGCGGCTGGTGATGGTGCTGATTGTGGGCGCATAGGTGGAAGGTCTGCCGATGCCCTTTTCCTCCATGGCACGGATGAGGGTCGCCTCGGTGTAGCGGGAGGGGGGCTGGGTAAACTGCTGCTCGCTGTTGGTTTTGTTAAGGCTGACCCGCTCCCCTTCCTTAAGGTCGGGCAGGGGCTTTTGACGCTCCGTGGACTCCTCGTCCTTCCCCTCCTCGTAAACCGCGGTGTAACCCGCGAATTTCAGCTCGGAATGGTTGGCACGGAAAAGATAGCCGGCGGAAACCGCGTCGATTGTGACGCTGTTGTAGGTGGCGTTGGACATTTGGCAGGCTGTGAAGCGCCCCCAAATAAGGCGGTAGAGCCGATATTGCTCGGAGGTCAGGTCTTTTTTGATAAGCTCCGGGGTCAGCCCCACGTTGCTTGGACGAATTGCCTCATGGGCGTCCTGAGCGCCCGCCTTGGTTTTGTAGACACGGGGCTTGCCGGGATAATATTCGGAGCCGTAGCGGTTGATGATAAAGTCCTTTGCGGCGGCTGTGGCGTCGTCGGAAAGACGAAGGGAGTCGGTTCGCATGTAGGTGATAAGACCGATGGTGCCCTCACCCGTAATGTCAACGCCCTCATAGAGCTGCTGGGCGATGGACATTGTGCGGCGGGGCGTCATGCCCAAGCGGCGGGAAGCCTCCTGCTGGAGGGTGGAGGTGATGAAGGGGGGCGAGGGACTGCGCTGTTTTTCGCCCGACTTGACGGTTTTGATGTAAAACTCGTCGGCGGAGATTGCCTTGATAACGGCTTCCACCTCTGCCTCGTTGTGAAGCTCCTGTTTTTTGTCCTCGGTGCCGTGAAAGCGGGCGATAAAGCTGCCCTGCTTTTCGATGCGGTCAAGGGTGACGTCCAAAAGCCAGTATTCTTCTTCTTGGAATGCCTTGATTTCGTTTTCACGGTCAACCACCATTCGGGTTGCAACGGACTGGACACGCCCGGCGGAAAGCCCACGGCGCACCTTGCGCCAAAGCAGAGGGCTAAGCTTGTAGCCCACGATGCGGTCTAAAATTCGTCTCGCCTGCTGGGCGTCAACCAAGTCTTGGTCGATGTCCCTTGGTGCCGCGATGCTTTCGTTGACGACTTTTTTTGTGATTTCGTTGAAGGTTACACGCCTTGCCCTGTCGTCGGACAGCTTGAGCATTTCCTTCAAGTGCCATGAAATTGCCTCGCCCTCGCGATCGGGGTCGGTTGCGAGATAGACGATGTCGGCAGCCTTCGCACGTTTTTGTAAATCCGCAATAACTTCCTCGCGACCCTTTACCGGCTGGTAATCAGGCTCGAAGCCGTTTTCTATGTCAACGCCCATTGTGCTTTTTGGGAGGTCACGCAGATGCCCCATGGAGGCTACAACGTGGAAGTTGGGTCCCAAATATTTTTCAATGGTTTTTGCCTTTGCCGGTGATTCGACAATGACCAGATCCTGTTTCGATTTTGTCATGCCCACCCTCAGTTCTTTCTTATATTTAATGTAAAGCGCTTACCGCTTTCTTGAGAAACAAAGCCTTTTATTTGAAGGATTGTCAGGTCGGACAGCACCCTTGCGGGGTCAAGCCCCGAAAGGTCGATGAGGTCATCAACGTGCTTTGAGGCGTTGTCCATCACGGAAATGATTTTTAGCTGGGTTTCGGAAAGGCTGCCCAGCTGTTCCTTCAAATCAATATATTCCCGCTTCTTTTCCTTGTCAATCTTTTTTCGCTCCGTTGCAACCCGAAGCTTAAGGAAGCCCTTGCCCGTTTCCGCCGGGTGCTTGGAGCCCGTGGAGGGCAGTTTTTCAACGCTTGCCTTGACGAAGCTCTGCTCATTTTCTTGGGGAATTGCCACGGCTTTTTTGTCGGGTTTTTTCAGCTTTTCGGGAAAACGCTGTTCAAAGTCCTCCAAAACCTCCCAACCGCAGGAAACAAGCTGGGCGCCGTCACGGATAAGTCCGTTTGAGCCGAAGCAGTTTGCCGCGTCCGCGTTGCCGGGGACGGCAAAAACCTCCCGCCCTTGATCCAGCGCTCGGGAAGCCGTTATGAGAGCGCCGCTTCGGACAGGCGCTTCGATTACAACAACCCCCACGGAAAGCCCGCTGATGATGCGGTTTCGCTCGGGAAAGCTTTTTGGCATAAGGGGAGTGCCCGGTGGATATTCGCTGACCAGCGCCCCCACGGCGGCAACGTCGTTGTAGATGATGTCGTTAAAGTGGGGATAGATGTCGTCGATGGCACAGCCCAAAACGCCCACGCAGGAGCCGCCCGCCCGAAGTGCCCCCTCAGCCGAGGCGCTGTCGATGCCAAGGGCAAGCCCGGTTACAACAAGCCCGCCGCCCTTGGTGATTTCAAAGCCCATTCTTCGGGACATTTTGATGCCATAGGGGCTTGCCTTTCGGGTGCCCACAATGCCGATTGCCGCCTGCTCGTCCATGATGGGGAGCCTGCCCTTGATATAGAGCAAAATCGGCGGGTCGAAAATGTTTAGCAGGCGCTGGGGATAGGCGGAGTCACGGAGGGTCAGGAGTGAAACCCCCTCCTCCCCGCAGCGCTCCAAAATTTCGTTTGAGCGCTGTAAGCTTTTGTCGGAAATAAGTTGCAGCTCAAAATCCGTCAGCTTTACTTTTTCCAAAAGCTGGCGATTGTCCGCAAAATAAACGCTCTCCGGGTCACCGAAGGCGGAGATTAGCTCCGACCTTGTTTTTGGACGCAGGTCGTAGAGTGAGGATAACCAAACCCAATATTTGAGAGCTGACATGTTAAAACGCCTCCTCTAGCTGTTACGGCACATTTCCCACATAACGATTGCTGCCGCAACGGCGGCGTTTAGGGATTCGCTATCCGGCGCCATGGGGATGATAAGGCTGCCCTCGCAAAGGGCGAGAAGCTCATCTGAAAGCCCCTGCCCCTCGCTTCCGATGGCAACGGCAAGCCCCTTTGTGGGAACAGAGCGGATGTCCGCCGCCCCCGGTGAAAGCGCCGCGCCGAAAAGCCGCAGTCCTTGGGCTTTTACGAACGTGGACAGCTGCTCAAGGGTCATTTTGATAACCGGCTGACGGAAAATTGCGCCCATGGTGGCGCGGGCTGTTTTTGGGCTGAAAAGCTCGGCACAGTCGCCCGCAAGGATGACAAGGTCACAGCCCAAGGCGTTTGCCGTGCGGATAACAGTGCCCACATTGCCCGGGTCCTGAACGTTTTCAAGGATGATGGCGGAGCGAAGTGGCTTTTTGAAGGCGATGTCCCGAGTTTTAAGGGAAAAAACCGGGCCACGGGAATTTTTTAGTGGGGACACGCTTTGCATAATGTCCGCCGGGCAGGAAAATTGGCAAATGCTGTCTGGCAGGGCTCTTGTGGGCTCGCCGCCCCAAAGCACAGTGGAAATTTCCATGCCTTGGGAGAGCGCCTCCTCCAAAAGCTTTTCGCCGTCAAGGAGGAATTCGCCCCTTTGGGCACGAAAAGCGCTGTCCGTTCCAAGGGCTTTCAGCTGCAAGATTATTTGGTTTTTTCTTGAGGTGATATGTTCCATTTTTTCCTCCGACGGATTTTTGCGGGTGGCTTTGCAGAAAAACATAACAAGGCTGCGGCAGGGTTCAAAACGCCCTGCCACAGCCTTTTTCGCGCCTTAGGCGTCGATTGGTTTCATTGTGGGAAACAGAATAACGTCTCTGATGGAGTCGGTTTCCGCAAGGAGCATGACACAGCGGTCAATACCGATGCCCAAGCCGCCTGTGGGGGGAAGCCCATATTCCAGCGCCGTGATGAAGTCCTCGTCCATCATGCCCGCCTCGGCGTCGCCCTTTTTGCGCATTTCAGCTTGCTTTTGGAAACGCTGTTTCTGGTCGATAGGGTCGTTTAGCTCGGAAAATGCGTTGCCCATTTCGCTGTGGCAGATGAAAAGCTCGAAGCGCTCCGTAAGGCGTGGGTCTGTGGGACTGCGCTTTGCCAAAGGAGAAACGTCAACAGGGTGCATGGTGATAAAGGTGGGCTGAACAAGCTTTTCCTCCACCTTTTGGTCAAAGCATTCGTAGAGCAGGTTGCCCCAAGTGGGGTCCTTGCCGGCGGGCAGACCAACGCCCACGGATTTTGCCAGCGCCATTGCTTCCTCGTCGGAAGAAATTGACATAAAGTCAACGCCAAGGTGCTTTTTGACTGCCTCCGCCATTGTGAGACGCTCCCAGCCGGGAGCAAGGCTGATGGCTTCGCCCTGCCAAGTAAGGTCATAGGTGCCCAAAATATCTTGTGCCGCGCTTGAAAGCAGAGCCTCAAAAAGGTCCATCATGTCGTTAAAGTCGGAATATGCTTCGTAAAGCTCAACCGTTGTGAATTCGGGGTTGTGCTTTGTGTCCATGCCCTCGTTGCGGAAAATACGACCGATTTCGTAGACCCGCTCAATGCCGCCCACAACAAGGCGCTTCAGGTGAAGCTCCGTTGCGATGCGCATGTACATGTCGATGTCAAGGGAGTTGTGGTGGGTGATAAAGGGGCGTGCTGTGGCGCCGCCGGAAATTGTGTTGAGGACAGGGGTTTCTACCTCCATGTAGCCGCGATTGTCGAGAAACGCGCGGATGTGGCGGATGAAACGGCTGCGAATTTCGAAGGTGCGGCGCACCTCCGGGTTCATGATAAGGTCAACATAGCGCTGACGATAGCGGGTTTCAAGGTCGGTAAGCCCGTGGAATTTTTCCGGCAGGGGCAAAAGTGACTTTGAAAGCAGCTTGATTGCCTTGCAGTGGACGGAAATTTCGCCCCGACGTGTGCGGAAGGCAAAGCCCTCGGCTCCAACGATGTCGCCGATGTCCCATTTTTTGAATTCTGCAAAGGCTTCGTCACCAAGGTCATTCACCCGAACATAGAGCTGAATGCGACCCTTGTCGTCCATCAAATCGGCAAAAAATGCCTTGCCCATATCACGTTTTGACATCAGGCGTCCCGCAATGGAAACATCTTTTTGGTCAAAAGCTTCAAAATCGTTGATGATTTCGGCGCTGTAGGCTGTTCTTTTGTAGCGGGTTTCGGTGAAGGGGTCCCGTTTTTCCTCCTGAAGCTTTGAGAGCTTGTCGCGGCGGATTTGACGGATTTCGGATATGTCGGGGATTTCCTCCGAGATGATATCTTGGCTCATATGTGTGACCTTTCCTTTCGTTTGCATGGGGCGCTAAGGTTTTTTAAAAGCGGCGACGGAGCAAAAAAATCAAGCCCCCGCCGATTAAATCAGTTTTGTTTGTTTTCGATTTTGAGGATTTTGTATTTCATGGTGCCCACAGGCGCGATAATAGAGACGGTTTCGCCCACCACATGACCCAAAAGGGCACTGCCAAAGGGGGAATCGTCGGAAATTCTGCCCTGCATGGGGTTTGCCTCCTGAGAGCCAACCACTTGGTATTCCTCGATTTCCTTGTCCTCCAAGCATTCCACCTGCACCTTGCTGCCAAGGACAATGTGGTCAACGTTTTCGGATTTTTCGATAATCTCGGAGTTTTCAAGAACATTTTTAAGCTCCGCAATTTTTGAATAGAGCTTACCTTGCTCGGTTTTTGCTTCGTCATATTCGCTGTTTTCGGAGAGGTCACCGAAGGAACGCGCCTCTTTAATTTGCTCGGAAACCTCCTTCTCGCGGACGGTTTCAAGGTAGAGAAGCTCCTCGCGTATTTCGTCCAGGCGTTCCCGGCTCATTTTAAACTTCGCTTCAATTGCCATTGTAATCTTCCCTTCGCAATATAAATAATCAAGAAATAAAATGCTTATACATATAAAATACAAATTGACATCATTGTTACGTATTATAGATAGAATTTTGCGCCCTGTCAAGCCGAATTACTTGTAATTGTTTGTCGAACTAGCCTTTAAGGGCGGAAATTGCTTTTTGGAGCTGCTCGTCCTTGTCGGGGCTAAGCTTTCTTGCGGCGATTTGAGCCGCGGCGTCCTCGCTTATTTTCACCTCGATGTCGGGGGCAAGACCGCCCGCCTCCGCAAGGTCAACATGCTTGGGGGTCAGGTAGCCGTTTGTGGAAAGATGAACCGCACTGCCGTCCGAAAGCTCAATTGAAATTTGGGAACGGGATTTTCCCGTGGTGTGGGTGCCAACAAGTGTCGCCTTCCCCGCTTCGGACAGAGCCGCGCCGAAAAATTCAGCCGCGCTGTAGGTGTTTTCGTTCATCAGCACCGCCATTGGCAGGTCGATGCAAGCGGCGTCGGACAAGGACTCCCGCTCCTCTCCACTGCTGTCCTTGGAGATGAACATGACGCCCTCGGGCAAAAGATGGTCAAGCGCCTTCAAAAGCTCGCTGAGCATCCCGCCCGGGTTGTTCCGAAGGTCAAACACCAGCCCTGTCGCGCCCTCGGCGATAAGCTTGTCAACCGCCGCCACGGTTTTGTCGCCGCTGCCGGTTTCGAAGTTTAGGATTTTCACATAACCGACGCCATCCTCCAGCATTTTGCTCTCAACAGGCTCAATGGAAATTTCCCCTGCGGAAATTTTGACACTGCGAGTCTTGCCGTCGGTGCCCAAAAGCTCAAGGGAAAATTCCTCGCCATTTTGGTCGGCGATGATGGTTTTCGCCTCATCCGAGGTCATGGCGGAGATGTCCATATCGTTGATTTTTTTCAGTCGGTCGCCTATTTTGATGCCCGCCGCCTCGGCGGGAGAACCGGGATAGACGTTTTCAACTTTGAGAGCGCCCTCCGACTTTTCGGTGGCGATTGAGATGCCGATGCCGATGTAGCTGTTGTTTTGGAACTGCTTGTAATCCTCGTAATTTTCCGCGGTCATGTAGTAGCTCCAACGATCCTCGGTTGCGGCAACCATGGCGCCGTAGGCATAATCCGACACCAGCTCCATGTCGGCGTCGCCCACGAATTTGTCCTCGATAATTCTGTAAATCGCGGCAAATTTGCTGGCGGCGGAATAGCATTCATTTCCGCCCAGCTTGTTGACAAAATACCAAGAGCAGGACAATATGCTAAGCGCAATGCTCACAACACAGCAAAGAGCCAGTGCGGGAAATCCAAATCTTTTTTTCATAAGTGCCTCCGAGGCATGTCTCCCATTGAAGAATATGGGGCAAATTCGATTTTAGAACGGCTTTGCTATTGTTTGCTCCGGGAATGCTATTATCCTAAAAATCGCAATTAGCCGGGCAGCCCTTTTGGACTGCCCGGCTCAGACAAAGGCGAACCCGCCCTCGGCTGAATTTTTTTGTTTTGTTGTTTAAGTTTTTGGAGCGGGAAATGAATTAGAATTGGCTCATGGGATCCACAAGTGCTCCGCCGATTTTGACTTCGAAGTGGAGATGGGCGCCTGTTGACCAGCCGGTTGAACCCACATAGCCGATGGTGTCGCCCTTTGTGACGGACTGACCGGAGGTGACCGCCATGGAGCTCATATGGGCGTAGAGGGTGGAGGTGCCGTTGCCGTGGCTGATTACGACGTAGTTGCCGTAGGAGGAGCTGAACACGGCAGAAACCACGGTGCCGGAGTCTGCGGCGACGATTGTTGCGCCATAGGAGGCGGGGATATCAACGCCGGAGTGGAAGCGCATGTCGCCAAAAATCGGGTGCTTTCTCATTCCAAAGCCGGAGCCTGTGGAGGTGCAGGAGGGTGTGGGCCAAGTGAATTGACCTGTGGAGGGGGTAATTGTGCCGCCGCCTGCCGCCTGCTGACGCTCCAGCTCCGCGATTTTTTGGTCGATGGAGGCACGGATTTGTGCTTCGCGGGCGTTGTTTGTGGCTTCCTCCGCCTTGTATTTTTCAAGGTCGGCTTCAAGCCCTGTAATGAGCTGAACAGCGTTTGCGATTTGAGTTTCAAGGTCGGCTTTTTTTGCCTCAAGCTCCTTGCGGGTTTCCTGCTGCTGTGCTTGAGTTTCCTCGTATTCCGCCTTGACCTTTTCAACGTTTTCACGTGCGGCTATGTAGGCGTCCTCAAGGTTTTTGTCGTATTTCATGATTTCGGAGATGAAATCGACCCGAGAGAGCAGGTCGGAAAAGCTGGAGGCTTCGAAAACAATGGCAAGATAGGAAAGGCTGCCGTTTTCCTCCATGGCTCTCATGCGGACGCGGAGAGCTTCCTTTTGCTTGGCTTCAACCTTGCGTGCCTCAACAAGCTCCTCCGCCTTTTGGGCGATAAGCTTATCGTAAATGGCGATTTGTTCGTTTATGACTTCGATTTCCTTGCGGGCAAGCTCGTTTTGTTCGTCAAGAGCTGTTTTTTGGTCAACGATTGCCGCCTTTTGGGTTTCGATTTGGCTCATTTTTGTTTTGAGGTCAGCTCTCTGCTGGGCAATTTGGGACTGCTGATTTTTCAGCGCGTCGATTTCGGACTGGCTGACGGCAAGCGCCGGCCCCAAAGTTGAAAACAGAAGGGAACCCACAAGCACGAGAACGAGTATGATGCAGATAATTGATACGACTTTTTTTTGTTTCATAGTGTAAGCCTCCTAGACCTTCAGGTAGTTGCGGATTGCGATTGTTCCTCCGAACGTGCCCACAAGAGTGCCCACGCCAAGGAACACAAGTCCAACAGGCAGCATGAGCGTTGTAAAGGGAATAACGTTCACATAGGCTCCCACGATGCTTGCCATGACCTTGTTGCAGATGAGGCTGTAGATACCCCATTGGAGCATGAAGGCAATGGCAGAGCCGATAACGCCCAAAACAAGCCCCTCAACCACAAAGGGCATGCGGATGAAGCCGTTTGTTGCGCCGACCATCTTCATGATGGCGATTTCCTCTCGCCTGCCAAAGGTGGTGAGCTTGATTGTATTTGACATTATAAACACAGAAACGATGCAAAGAATGACGATTAGTACGAGAGAAACCGCATTTACGATGTTTCGGGCGGTAACAAGCCCCTTTGCGATTTCCAGTTGGGCGGAAACGTCGGCGACGCCCTCAACGGTTTCGAGTTTTTCTTTGGTTTGCTGCATTAGGCTAAGGTCGTCCAAATGGATGATGAAGCGGTGGCGGAAAAATGAGGAGTCCACATCTTCAAAAATGTCACGGTTTGTGTAGCCCTCTTGGAAGTCCTCCATGGCTTGTTCCTTGGAGACGAAGGTGGCTTCCTTCACGTTGTCGATGGCTTCAAGCTTGGTTTCGATTGCTCTTGCGTCTGTCTCGTCCATGGTTTCATCAACAAAGGCAAGCATTTCGTTCTCGGATTCCAAGCTTTTGACAAGAGCGTCAATGTTGACGGAAAGGAGAGAGAAGCAGCCCATGATTGTGAGGCAGGCGACGATGATTGAAACTGAGGCAAAGGACATAAAGCCGTGGGTGAAAATGCTTTTTAAGCCCTCGCTAAGTAGGTAACGGAATTTATTCATCAATGCCATAGCTATAATACCCATCCATTCCATCGCTGACTATGGAGCCGCCGTCGATTGCGACAACACGTTTTGAAAAGGAGTTCACCAGTTCCTTTTCGTGAGTCACGACCAACACTGTGGTTCCAAGTTCGTTGATTTTTTCAAGGAGAAGCATAAGCTCTAAGCTTTTGACGGGGTCAAGGTTTCCCGTCGGCTCATCCGCAATTATGAGGGTGGGGTTGTTTACAAGAGCGCGGGCAATGGCAACGCGCTGCTGCTCACCGCCGGAAAGCTCCTGGGGCAAACGCTTTTCCCTTCCCTCAAGCCCGACCAGCTCCAAAACATATGGAACCCGCTTGTCGATTTCTTTTTTTCCGGCGCCCATGACACGCATGGCAAAGGCGACGTTTTCGTAGATGGATTTGTCGTCGATTAGACGAAAGTCTTGGAAAATTACGCCCAAGGTGCGGCGCAGGTAGGGCAGCCGACGGGATTTTATGGAGCGAAGGTCAAAGCCGTTGACGTTAATTTCGCCGTCGCTTGCCACAACCTCGCCTGTTAGGAGCTTGATAAGGGTGGTTTTTCCGGAGCCGGAGGGCCCCACCAAAAACACAAACTCGCCGTCGTTGATTTCAAGGTCAATTCCATTGGCGGCAACGGTGCCGCTATTTTCGTAGACCATGGAAATGTTGTTCATCTGAACCATAATTGATTTCCTCCATTTGCGGAAGGGCAAGCCCGCCCGCAATTCACGCGTCCGCGCCGAAAGACCTAGGCGCCGGGATTTTGTGAAACGAGATATTTTTTGACCATGAGAGCGACCTTAAAGACAATTGCGTGGTCGAATTCGCGCAGGTCAAGTCCTGTGAGCTTTTTGATTTTTTCCAAGCGGTACACAAGAGTGTTGCGGTGGACAAAAAGCTTCCGCGAGGTTTCGGAGACGTTAAGGTTGTTTTCAAAGAACTTGTTGATGGTGTAAAGTGTTTCCTGATCCAAGGATTCGATGGGGTTTTTCTTGAATATTTCGCTGAGGAACATTTCGCACAGCGTTGTCGGAAGCTGATAGATGATGCGGCCGATGCCAAGGTTTTCGTAATGTATAACGGACTTTTCGGTTTCAAAGACCTTGCCCACCTCGATGGCGACTTGGGCTTCCTTGTAGCGGTCGGCAAGCTCACGAAGATGACTTGCGATGGTGCCGATGCCGATGACGGTTTTGACCAAAAGCTCGGAGTTGATGGTTTCGCCGATGTCCTCTGCCAAGCGGCAAACGTCCTTGGCTTCCATGCCCGGCTCAAGCTCACGGATAAGGACCAAATCGGTTTCGCTCATGCTGAGGACAAAGTTTTTCTGCTTGTCCGGGAACATGTTTTGGATAAGCTCCAGCACCGCAAAATCGGTTTTGTCGATTTGGCGGATGAGGATGACGGCGCGGGGTGCGTCGGTGACAAAATCCAGTTCCTTTGCGCGGACATAAACATCACCGGGCAAAATGTTGTCGGAGATGATGTTCTTTACGAAGGTGGACTTGTTGTATTTCTCGTCGTAGTTGGTTTTTGCTTCGTTAAAAGCCACCGCTGCCATAATGCAGACGCTTCTCGCCGTGGAATCCCTGCCCTCGACAAAAACCGCGTAGTCGAAACGCGAGTTTCGGGTACCCAGAATTCTGTAGGTGCGGGTGTTTGAAACGAAAAATTGGTCCGGCATATCCACAGAAACGCCTTGGATATTTTCAAGCCTGGAGCCGATAAGAGAAAGCTCGCTGCATGCGACCACGAACCCATCGGAATCGATAACGCCAAGGCACCGGTCAGTTGCCTCTTTCATCTGGACTATTACGCTTTGAAAAATTCTGCTTGACATGGTTGTTCCTCCCACTAAAAAAACAATGAAAACTGCTGATTTACATAATAGCTTATTTAGTTGCTTTTTTCAATAGTTTTTTGCTGAATTTTTGTGTTTTTTTAATGAATTTGCAAAATATTTCTCTATTTTACTCATATTGGAAAAATTTTGCTGTAAAAAACGACGAAATATGTAAATTTCTTCCATTTTTCACGTCTGTGAATTTTTCATCAATTTCTACAAAGGGAGGAGCCCGCCTTGGTTTATATTGCAGTAAGCTGTTAATTGATGATTGTTTTTTGGGTGTCCATGTCAAAGAGGTGAACCGCTTCGGTATCGAAAGCGACCTTAACTTGGGTTTCGGCGCTCATGTGGATTTTTGAGTCCACCACCGAGGCAAATTCCAAACCGGAGATGCGGAGGAACACATTGCTCTCCGCGCCCAAAAGCTCCACAAATTCTACGATTGCGGAAACGACTCTGTCGGGGAATTCCTCAATCAGCTCCGGCTCGCCGTGGATGTCGTTGGGGCGAATTCCAAAAATCACTTTTTTGCCCGCATAGGCAAGAACATTTGGCAGTCTGCCCTTGCTGTCGGGCAGGGCGATGCGCATTTTGTTTTCAAGCTCACCGAATTCCAAATAGGTTTTGCCGTTTTCGTCGATAAGCTCCGCTTCGGCGGTGTTCATTTGGGGGGTGCCCATAAAGGTGGCGACAAAAAGGTTGCAGGGCTTGTCAAAAAGCTCCTGAGGCGGGGCGATTTGCTGAACGTAGCCGTCCTTCATGACGACGATGCGGGTGCCCATTGTCATGGCTTCGGTTTGGTCGTGGGTGACGTAGATAAAGGTTGTTTGAAGCTTTGCGTGGAGCTTTGAAAGCTCGGCGCGCATGGTGGTGCGCAGCTTTGCGTCAAGGTTTGAAAGAGGCTCGTCCAGCAAAAACACCTTTGGGTTGCGGACAATCGCCCGTCCCAAAGCAACGCGCTGACGCTGACCGCCGGAAAGCGCGGCGGGCTTGCGCTTTAGAAGTTCCTCAATTTCAAGGATTTTTGCGGCTTCGTTCACTCGGCGGCGAATTTCCTCACGAGGGGTTTTGCGGATTTTCAGACCAAAGGACATGTTGTCAAAAACGGTCATGTGGGGGTAGAGCGCGTAGTTTTGGAAAACCATGGCGATGTCTCTGTCCTTGGGCGGGACGTCGTTCACTTCCCTGCCGTCGATTGAAAGGGTGCCCGTGGTGATATCCTCCAGCCCCGCAATCATCCGCAGGGTGGTGGATTTTCCGCAGCCGGAGGGTCCGACCAAAATTACGAACTCCTTGTCCGCTATTTCCATATTGAAATCGCTAACGGCGACCACATCGCCGGCATAGGTTTTGCCAATCCCCTTAAGTGTTACGCTAGCCATAATTTATCCTCCCAATGGGCTCCTGTCACCCACAGTATTATCAATAGTATTATAATATCACAAAATATGCCGCTCTGTATATCAACTATATTAACAAAGCTTTTCCACTTGCTTTGTAAATTTTTATTGCAAATTGTTGCCAATTTGAAATTATTTGTAAACAATCTTGGACAGCTCCTCTTTTGAAAGCTCTCTCCACTGCCCCGCCGCCAAATTTTCGTCCAGCCGCAGTCCGCCGATTTCAAGACGGCACAGCTTTTGAACAGTTGCGCCACGGGACGCAAGCATACGTTTTATTTGATGGTATTTCCCCTCAAAAAGTTCCACAAAAACGTGATTTGTTTCATTTTCGTCGATAATAAGCTTTGCGGGCAGGCATTGGGTGCCGTCCCGAAGGGTCAGTCCCTTTTCAAAGGCGGCGCAGTCCTCCGGCTTCAAGCCCTCGTCCGTAAAGGCTTCGTAAAGCTTTCGGATGTGGCTTTTTGGTGAGGTGACGGCGTGGCAAAAGTCGCCGTCGTTTGTAAGGATAAGCAGTCCCCTTGTGTCCTTGTCCAGCCTTCCCACGGGGAAAAGCCCGCAGCCCTTCAGCTCCGGGGGTAAAAGGTCGATGACAGTTTTTTGCTCCCTGTCCTCGGAGGCGGAGAGCACTCCCTCCGGCTTGTTGAGCATAATGTAGCGCTTGCCGCCACGAATTGGTAACTCGTCAAGCGAGATTTGGGCGTCGCTGTCAAATTTTCCGTCAATTTGTGTGACCACCGCGCCGTCCACCCGAACGCGTCCGGATTTGATGTAGTCCCGAGCCTGACTGCGGGTAGCGCGCCCGCTGTC
>JAVVZC010000021.1:0-14322 GCA_036650755.1 Oscillospiraceae bacterium | reverse complement strand
GCTTGGGCTAGGGTGGCGTGACCTTTTTTTGTTAGGTGCATGAAGTCGATTTGGTTGAATTCGCAATCGCCTACGTCCATGAAGTGGCAGGCGCATTCGGCGGCTATGGTTTTGAATTGCTGTGGCACTTGGCGGGACTTTTCTACGCAGCCGCTGCCCATTTCTGCCGCTACGGCGGAATTTTCTACGCCATTGCTTATGACGGGCGGGGAGAGAACAAGGATGTTTGGAACGGCGTTTTTCCAGCAGTCTATGCTTTTTGCGTAGCGGATAAGGCGGCGCAGACCCAGACCGATGGCGTGGGCGTTTGCGGCGAAGCGGTCTTTTGTGTCGTTGGTGCCCAGCATGATGATTAGAAGTGAAACCGGCTCGTGGCTTTTTAGGCAGGGGAAAAGATAGTCAAGAGCGGACAGATGCTCATAGAGGGGGTCGTCAAAAACCGTGGTGCGCCCGGAAAGCCCCTCCTCCAAAACCAAATAGTCCTCGCCCAGCGACTTTTGCAAAAGGCAGGTCCAGCGCTCGTTTTCGTTAAAGCGTCCAAGGTCGCCGTCGGCGCTGTCGTTGGGGTCGGCGCAGTAGCCGTGGGTGTTGGAGTCACCAAGGCAGACGATGTGCTTTTTCATAGAACCTCCGGCAGGGAGGCGGCGGCAACGGATTGACCCACACGCCTTGATTTTTCGTCGGGAAGGGTGGGGAAGATGCGGGTGGAAAGCTCCGGGTATTCGTCGGCAAGGACTGCCTTGCAGCAATCCAAAACAATGTCGCCGCCCCGCCCGGACATTACGCGACCCAAAAGGAGCACGTGTTTAAATTCGTAAAAATGGTGATACAGCGCCAGCGCATGACCCAAATACACACCGATGGAACGGAAAATCGCCTCCGCGGGGCTGCCCTCGGTTTCCATCAGCTTTTGAACCTGTTTGAGCTTGTCGGCGGGGGAAAGCGCTGGGTCAAGTGAAATTCCGGCGGCGGGGGCAAGCTTAATTACGGCGTCTTGGGAAAAATATTTCACGCCGCAGCCGATATCGCCTGACCACTCGTCAAGCATGGAGTCGGGGGAGGCGTCCACAGGAACAAAGGCAAGCTCGTTGAGCCAGCCTGTGATTTTTCCCTCAGCGTCAACAAAGCCGGCGGCTTCGCTTGTGCCCATGGCGATGCCCAAAACGTTGTTTTCTTCAAGGCTCATGGCGCCCGCTAGGGCTGTCACGTCGCCGTCGTTGCAAACCGTAACGGGGACGTCGCCGATTTCCTTTGCCGCGCGAAGGTAGATGTCCTTTACCTTGGCGTCAAAAAGCTCCCGAGGAACTTTTAGGAACAGGGAGGCGTTCATGGTGCGGTTTTCGATGTAAATTCCGGCGGAGGAAACGCCGATGGCGTCCACCCGAGGCAGGTGGGCGGCGGCGGATTTGAGGGCGGAAACAATGCCGTCAAAGTGGTAATCCGGGTCGGCTGTGGTTTTTGGGAACCAAACAACCTCCTCGCTGTAAACAGGCTCGCCGTCGATAACGGCGGAAACCTTGCGGTCACTTCCGCCGGCGTCAAAGCCGATGCGGCAGCCGGAAAGGTGGCGTCCGATTGCCTTGGGGCTGTTTTTTTCCTTTGGAAGCTCCTCGCAATAGACCACCTCAAAGGGCTGCTCATAGACATTTGCCATGAAGTTGCTGTCGAAGGAGCGGGAGCCGTTTTCGGAATAGGCGTCCCGAACCGCGGCAAAAATGTCCCGATCGCCGCTGATATAGACCTTGAAGCCGCCCTTCAGCCAAAGCAGAGTTTTTACAAGGCGCTCCACATAGAAGCAGTCCGCCTCACGAAGCTTTTCTCCGCCGTGGATAAAGGTGTTGTAAACCGCCACCTGACCCGCCGCCCGTTCAACGGCGATGCCCAAGGGACGCCGTGCGTCACTTAAAAAGGCGGAATTAAACTTTAGGAGAGGGATGAAGCCCTGATCCAATTCAGGGCAGTTTTTGACGGGTACTTCAATTCCAAGATAGCGCATTGCAGACACTCCTTTATATCAGTTGTTATATTACTTGTTCTTATTATCGAGTTCTATTTACAGGCTAACAGTTTTTTGAAATCTGTCAAGTCTAATTTTCACAAAAATGAAAATAATTTTCATCTTTTTGTTGACGATAAAGCGGGCGAAGGTTATGATTATGACAGGGATTAAACGCATGATGAGAGAAAGGCGGATTATCTATGAACACTACAAAATTACAGGAGCATCAAAAATGGCTGCGGGAGGAGCTTTCCCGCTGTGTGGATTTTTGGCTTAAGAACGGAATGGACCCGATTTACGGCGGAGTTTATACCTGCCTTGACCGGGAGGGAAAGATTTTTTCCACCGACAAAAGCGTTTGGATGCAGGGTCGCTGCGCTTGGACCTTTGCCTATCTTTGCCATGTTTACGGCAAGCGTGAGGAATGGCTTTCCGCCAGCAAAAGCTGCCTTGACTTCATGGAAAAATATTGCTGCAACCGGGAAGCGGGAAACCGCATGTACTTCACCGTCACCGAGGACGGCAAGCCCCTGCGTCAGCGGCGCTACAACTTCTCCGAGGGCTTTTACGCCATGGCAAACGCCGAATACTTCGGTCAAACAGGCGAAGCCGTTTATTTGGAGCGGGCGCGGGAAGCCTATGAGCTCATTTACAATTTAAACCACGGAATAACTCCCGACCCCACGGGCTTTGCCCCAAAAACCATCACGGAAACCCGAAGCGGACGCTCGCTGGGAAACCCCATGATTTACCTTAACATCACCTCTGTGCTCCGCCGTGTTGACCCGGAGCGGGATGAGCTTTACACCAAGCGCGCTGCCGAATGTGTGGAGGAAATTTTCCGTTACCACTACAAACCGGAAATGCACTGCACCCTTGAAAACGTTGGCCCCAAGGGCGAATTCCGCAGTGACATCACCGAGGGGCGCATCGTGAACCCGGGACACGACATCGAATGCAGCTGGTTCCTTATGGAGGACGCCAACCGTCGTGGCGACAAGGCTCTCCACGAAAAGGCTGTCAGCGTTTTTGACCAAGCCATAAACGCCGGCTGGGACAAGGAATACGGCGGCTTGCTCTACTTTGTCGATTGCTTGGGACGTCCGCCCGAGGCTTATGAGCACGACATGAAGCTTTGGTGGCCCCACAACGAAATCCTTATCGCCAGCCTTATGATTTATCGGGACAGCGGGGACGAAAAATACCTTGACTGGTTCGAAAAAACCCTTGATTACTGCAAGCAGCACTTCTCCGACCCTGAGTTTGGCGAGTGGTACGGCTATCTTCGCCGTGAGGGCAAGCCCACAAGCCCACCCTGCAAGGGCAGCACCTTCAAGGGTCCTTTCCACCTTCCCCGTATGCTCATAATGTGCGACACAATGCTCTCCGAACTTCTTAAAAAAGGACTGGGAAAATAATGCAAAGCAGTGACAATGTATTTGCCAAAATAAATAACGAATACTATGAGCTCACAAGCTCTGAGAAAAAAGTTGCCGACTATATTGTACTTCATCAACAAAAAACCCAATTTATGTCAATCACAGAGCTGGCGGAGGCTTGCGGAGTTGCGGAGGCAACCATCTCCCGCTTTTGTCGGCGGATGAAATATAAGGGCTACAACGCCTTTAAGCTCTCCGTTGCAAATTCCACAGCCGACCGCGCCGCCGCAAACCCACTTTCGGGCGAGGTGCTCCCCGAGGACAGTGTTTCCGATATGTGCCAAAAAATCTACACCGCCGATGTGGACGCTATCACCCAAACTTTGGGGCTGATAAAGCCGGAGGCAATTTCCGCCGCTGCCGACCTGCTTATGGCTTCCCAGCGGGTGCTCTGCATGGGTCAGGGCGGCTCAATGATTTTGGCGCAGGAGGCGGCACATCTGTTTTCCACGGCTCAGCCCGGGTTTTCCGCTGTTTGGGACTCCCATTTGCAGGTCGTTGCCGCCTCCCAGCTTACGGAGCACGACGTTGTGCTCTACTTTTCCTATTCCGGCGCCACTCGGGACTTGATGGACGTTGTAAAAATCGTCCACCAGCGTCAGGCAAAAACCATCCTCATCACCCGCTTCCCCAATTCACCGGGGGCGGCATATGCGGATGTGGTGCTCCAGTGCGGCTCAAGGGAGGGCCCCCTCCAGCTTGGCTCCGTTGCCGCCCGAATTGCCCAGCTCTACCTTATTGATGTTTTGTTCAGCGAGCTGTGCCGTCGGGACATCGAGGGCTGCAAAATGCGTCGTGAAATGGTGGCGGATGCCCTGTCGGATAAGCACATATAACAGACGAATGAAAAAGATTTGCACGAATGCGACAAAATAAAAATATTTTTCAAAATAGGTATTGACAAACGCTTCTCTTGCTTATACAATTTATACAATGAATTAGCTATAATTCATAAAAATTTATTCAAAATGAGGAGGATACACAATGAAAAAGACAACACGACTTCTTGCAATCTTGCTTTGCGTATGTATGGTTCTGTCTCTTGCAGCCTGCGGCGCAAAAAAGCCCGAAACTTCCACTCCCCCCGAAGCTTCCAAAAAGCCGACGGGTGAAACCACCGAAATCACTTGGTGGGCATTCCCGACCTTCGGCGTTGACAGCGGCTATGAGGCCGAGGTCGCCGATGCGTTTATGAAAGCAAACCCCGACGTTAAGGTCACTGTCACAACCATCGACTTCACAGCAGGCCCCGACCAGCTGACAGCAGCCATCACCGGCGGCACAGCCCCCGACGTTCTGTTTGACGCCCCGGGTCGTATCATCGAGTACGGCAACGCAGGAAAGCTTGTCTCCCTTGCAGACATCTTCACCGATGACTTCAAAAAAGACGTTAACAACGAAGTTCTTCTCGGAACCTGCATGGGTGCCGACAAAGTTCCCTACATGTATCCCATTTCCTCTGCTCCCTTCTATATGGGACTGAACAAGGAAGCCCTTGAAAAAGCCGATGCTCTCCAGTATGTCAACATGGAAGGCGACCGCGCTTGGACCACCGACAACTTTGTTAAAATGTGCGAAGCACTTGCAAAAGCAGCTCCCACCCAAGTCCCCGCAATCGTTTACTGTGGCGGTCAGGGCGGCGACCAGGGCACACGCGCACTTGTCAACAACCTCTATTCCTCCGGCATCGTTGGTGCTGACGGAAAATGGAACATTGACGAAAAGGGCGTTAAGGCTCTGACCCTTCTCCAAGACATGTACAAGAAAAAATCCATCGACGTTGGCTTCGACATGGCAGCTGCCGATGAGCTTCAAAAATTCCAGCAGGAAACCTGCGCAATGACCTTCTGCTTCGGCACCTCCGCAGAAGTTTCCTACAAGAGCGACACCTACACCCAAATCGCCGTTCCCTTCCCCTCTGACGACGGCAAGCCCGAGCTTGAATACCTTGTCAACGGCTTCTGCGTTTTTGACAACAAAGACGACGCCCGTGCAGCCGCTTCCAAGCGCCTCGTTCAGTTCATCTGCGACGATGCAACTTGGGGCCCCAAGAGCGTAGTCAAAACCAACGCATTCCCCGTTCGCAGCTCCTTCGGCGATCCCTACAAAGACGACCACAAGGCACTTCTTGCTTCTTGGAGCCAGTACTACGGCCCCTACTACAACACCAAGGCTGGCTTCTCTGCCATGCGTCCTCTGTGGTTCAACATGCTGCAGCAGGTCTTTAACGGCACCGATGTCCAAACAGCCGCAACCGAATTCAACACCAACGCAAACGCCGCGAAATAACTAATCTCCAAAAAATATAATGCACCATCTGTCACTCCCTCCCTCTGCTGTGCGGCGGGAGGGAGTGATTGTTTTTAATTGACAAAAGCCAAAAATATATATTAAGAAATGGGGGAGGAACCAAATGACAAGTGGGAAAGCGCCTGCGCGAAGCCTGGTTCTTCGACGTAGGGAAACAGTAGTTTCCTATTTATTTTTATTCCCGGCGCTATTTTTCTTTGTGGGCTTTGTTATTACCCCCATGATTATGGGAATAATCACCAGCTTCACAAACTCAACCTTTGCAAATTCAAATTCCGCCGCAGAGTTTGTCGCCTTTGACAACTATGCGCGCCTGTTCAAGGACCCGCTTTTCATTAAGTCCGCTTGGAACACCATCATCATTGTGCTGGTGTCCGTGCCCTGCGTCACCGCGTTTTCACTTTGGGTGGGCTCCGCCATCTACAAGATGCGCTCCTCCGCCCGCTCCTTCTTCCGCTGCGTGTTCTATCTGCCTGTTGTCACAGGCTCCGTGGCGGTTGTGGTTGTGTGGAAATGGATGTTCGACAAATTTGACGGACTTTTCAACTACGTTATCAATTCCTTTGGCGGCGACCCGCTGCCTTGGACAAACAGCCCCACCATGGCAATCTGGTGCATCATCCTAATTCTGTTCACCACCTCCATCGGTCAGCCCATCGTGCTCTACGTCGCCGCTTTGGGCAACGTTGACAACTCCCTTGTGGAGGCGGCACAAATGGACGGGGCAAGCCACTTCAAAACCTTTTGGAAAATCAAGTGGCCCTCAATTATGCCAACCACGCTTTATGTTGTTGTTATCACCACAATAAACAGCTTCCAATGCTTTGCGCTTATCCAGCTACTAACCTCCGGCGGACCGCAATACAGTACCAGTACGGTCATGTATCTGCTCTACGAGATTGCCTTCAAAACCACTAAGGACTTTGGCTATGCCAACGCCATGGGCGTTGTGCTGGCAATTGTCATCGCGCTCTTTAGCATCGTTCAGTTCAAAGTAATGAACGGCAACACGTCGGAATAGGGAGGAAGCTAACATGAAGCTTAAGAAAAAGACATCGCCCTACATGGTCATAACGGCTATTCTTCTCATACTGCTGTCCCTATTTTTCCTGTTCCCCCTCTATTGGATTGTCACCGGCTCCTTAAAGGAAAAGGGCGACATCCTTATCAAGGCGGGAGAAGCGGTCAAATGGTTCCCCACCACCGTCACATGGGACAACTTTGCACGTCTTTTCAAAACCTCCACAGAGCTTTTCTCCATCCAAATCCCCCTTGCAATCCGCTGGCTCTTTAACAGCGTTTTCATCTCTGTTGTGGCAATGATTTTAACCTGCGTAACCTCCTCGCTGGCGGGCTATGTGCTGGCAAAAAAACGCTTTTGGGGCAAGGAAATCATCTTCGGACTTTTCGTCTGCGCCATGGTTTTGCCAAAGCAGGTCATCCTTATCCCTCTGCTTACCGAAATGTCCAAGCTGGGGCTTATCAAAACCTCCTTCGGCTCACTTTGGGCGGTTATTTTGCCTGTTGTTGGCTGGCCCTTCGGCGTTTTCCTCATGAAGCAGTTTTCCGAAACCATCCCCACCTCCTTGCTGGAAGCGGCAAGGATTGACGGCGCGGGCGAAATGCACACCTTTGTCAAGGTGGTGTTCCCAATCATCAAGCCCGGCTTCGGCGCGCTGGCAATTTTCACCTTCATCAACTCTTGGAACGAATATCCCCTCCAACTGGTCATGCTTCAAACCAACGAGGCAAAAACCATCGCGCTGGGCATCGCCTCACTTCAATCGGAGCTTTCAAACGACTTCGGCTTGATTATGGCGGGGGCGGCGCTGGCGGCAGTTCCAATCATCATCGTTTTTCTCTGCTTCCAAAAATACTTTACACAGGGAATAACCATGGGCGCCGTAAAGGGCTGATGCAAGCCGAAACACAAAAATAAAAATCAGTTTTGCATCCATTTTTTTAGCAGGGTACTGGAATTGATAGAATGGAAGATGTATAATATGAAAGATTTAAAAAAATACTGCGGGGTAATTCCCGCCTTCTACGCCTGTTATGACGAGGCGGGGGAAATTTCCCCGGAGCGAACTCGGACATTGGCGGAACACCTTATCAACAAGGGCGTCACCGGGCTTTATGTTGGCGGCTCCTCCGGCGAATGTATCTACCAAAGCGTTGCCGAGCGGAAGCTATGCCTTGAAAACGTGATGGCTGTTGCAAAGGGTCGTGTGGTGGTCATCGCCCACGTTGCCTGCAACAACACCCGAGACAGCCGTGAGCTTGCCGCCCATGCGGAGAGCTTGGGGGTTGACGCCATTGCCTCCATTCCCCCCATCTATTTCCATCTGCCGGAAGCCGGCATCGCGGATTATTGGAACGACATTTCCGCCGCCGCACCCAACACCGACTTCATCATCTACAACATTCCTCAGCTTGCGGGCGTTTCCCTCACCCCCTCCTTGCTCCGTGAAATGATGAAAAATCCTCGGGTTATCGGCGTCAAAAACTCCTCCATGCCTGTTCAGGACATTCAGCTTTGGCGGGACGAGGGCGTTATCGCCTTTAACGGCCCCGACGAGCAGTTTGTTTCCGGGCTTGCCGCCGGTGCTTGCGGCGGAATTGGCGGCACCTATGCCGTCATGCCGGAGCTTTTCCTAAAAGCGCGGGAGCGCTTTTTCGCAGGCGAGGTGGAGGAAGCCCGACAAATCCAAAACGACATCTGCCGCATCATCTACGCAATGTGCGAAGGCAAGGGAAACCTCTATGCAATCATGAAGGAAATCCTCCGTTTGCAGGGCGTTGACGTTGGCGGAGTTCGCAAGCCGCTGACAGGGCTTGCGCCGTCGGACAAACCAATTGTGGAAGCGTGCGCGGCACAAATCGCCGCCGCACTTGCAAAATATTGTTAATCAAAATCTAAGCTGCAAAAAGCATCAGCATTGCAGCCGAAACACAAGGGGTAAAAAAATTATGAGAATTTATCAATCCGAAGACTACCAAGGCATGAGCCGCCGCGCGGCAAGCATCATCGCCGCCCAAATTATCAACAAGCCCGACTGCGTTCTGGGACTTGCCACCGGTTCTACCCCAATCGGGGCATACCAGCAGCTCATCGAAATGTACAAGGCGGGCGACCTGAGCTTTGCGGAAGTCAAAAGCGTCAATCTGGACGAATACAAGGGGCTTTCCCCGAAAAACGACCAGAGCTACCGCTACTTCATGCAGCACAATCTTTTTGACCACGTAAACATCAATGTTGCAAACACCAATGTTCCCCAAGGCGAGGCAGCCGATGCAGACGCCGAGTGCGCCCGCTACGACAGGCTTATCGACGACCTTGGCGGCGTTGACCTCCAGCTTTTGGGCATGGGGCTTAACGGCCACATCGGCTTTAACGAGCCTTGCTCCTCCTTTGCAACAGGCACCCATGTGGTTGACCTGACGGAAAGCACAATCGCGGCAAATTCACGCTTTTTCAGCTCCATGAATGATGTTCCCCGTCAGGCACTGACCATGGGCAACAAAAACATCATGGACGCAAAACAAATTCTCATAATGGTCAGCGGCGAGGCGAAGGCAGACATAGTTTGCAAGGCGTTCAGCGGCCCCGTTTGCCCGGAGGTTCCGGCTTCCATTCTTCAGCTTCACAAAAATGTCATCCTTGTGGGTGACAGAGCGGCGCTCTGCAAGCTTCTTGAAACGGGGGCTGCTCTATGCAAATAAGCGGCGGGCAGGTTTTTGACCCGAAGCAGGGCTTCAAAAAAGCGGATTTGTTCACCGATGGTCAGCTCATTTCAAATTCCAGCCACGACGGCGGCACAATTGACGCCCGTGATTGCTTTGTTATCCCCGGGCTTACGGATTTGCATTTCCACGGCTGCAAGGGTCAGGATTTTTCCGACGGCGACCCCCTTGGGCTTGCCCAAATGGCAAGCTATGAGCTGTCCCGAGGCGTCACCCAAATTTGCCCCGCGGGCATGACTCTGTCCACGGAGCAGCTCCAAAAAATTTGCGCCATGGCGGCGGAGCACAGGTCAAAAAACACCCCCGGCGCGGAGCTTTGCGGCGTTAACCTTGAAGGACCCTTTCTCTCCGAGGCGAAAAAAGGCGCACAAAACGGTCAGTGGCTTCGAAACCCGGACATAGCTTTGCTAAACAGCTTGATTTCCGCCTCCAAGGGGCTTGTTAAGCTGGTTTCCGTGGCGCCCGAGCTGCCCGGAGCAATGGAATTCATCGCCGCGGCGGGGGAGAGCGTTACAGTTTCCCTTGCCCACACAACGGCGGATTACGACACCGCACTTTCAGCTTTCAAGGCAGGCGCCCGTGAGGTAACCCACCTTTACAACGCCATGCCCGCCTTTAGCCATCGCGCCCCCGGAGTTGTGGGTGCCGCCTTTGACGCTCCCGAAACAAAGGTCGAGCTTATCTGCGACGGCGTTCACATTCATCCTGCGCTTGTTCGTGCCACCTTCAAAATGTTCGGAGCGGAAAGAGTAATCCTCATCAGCGATTCCATGCGCGCAACGGGCATGGAGGATGGTGAATACACCTTGGGCGGTCAGGCTGTTTCCGTTCGTGGAAACCGTGCCACCCTGTCCGACGGCACCCTTGCCGGCTCCGTAACCGACCTTTTGGGCTGCCTCCAAACCGCGGCTTCAATGGGAATTCCCCTTGCGGACGCCGTTTGCGCGGCGGCGGTCAATCCCGCAAAGGTGCTGGGAATTTTCGACAGGGTTGGCAGCTTCGATATGGGCAAAACCGCAAACATCCTCATTCTTGACAAAAACCTTCAGCTAAAATCAGTAATCTTTCGCGGAGAGCTTGTCCGCGAGGAAAAATAAAAACAATCCCCAACAGGCGGCCCCTTGCTACTCCATCCCCGTAGCCTTGGGCAAGCCATAAAAAAGGAGGAGAACATTTCCGCCGGGTCGGCGGTGCGGCAGTGTGGAGACCTGCCGTAAAGCTCCCTGGGTTTTGCTCCCACGGAGTAAGAAAACAGCAGCGGTTGCTCTGTTTTTTCGACCTGTAATTATGGCAACAGTAACACTAAAAAACCTTAAAAAAATGTACGACGAAAAGGTAACGGCGGTTCACGATTTCAGCTTGGAAATTGCGGACAAGGAATTCATCGTCCTTGTTGGACCCTCCGGCTGCGGAAAATCCACCACCCTGCGCATGGTCGCGGGCTTGGAGGACATCACCGAGGGCGAGCTTTTCATCGGCGAAAAGCGAATGAACGACGTGGAGCCAAAGGATCGTGACATCGCAATGGTTTTCCAAAACTACGCCCTCTATCCCCACATGACCGTCTTTGAAAACATGGCGTTTGCCCTAAAGCTTCGCAAGGAGCCAAAGCCCGTCATCGAAAAAAAGGTTCATGAGGCGGCGGAAATTTTGGACATCACCGACCTGCTTCAGCGTAAGCCCAAGGAGCTGTCCGGCGGTCAGCGTCAGCGCGTTGCAATCGGACGCGCCATCGTCCGTGACCCACAGGTTTTCCTTATGGACGAACCCCTTTCAAACCTTGACGCCAAGCTGCGTAACCAAATGCGCGCCGAGCTTATCAAGCTGCGTCAGCGCATCAACACCACCTTCATCTATGTAACCCACGACCAAACCGAGGCAATGACCTTGGGCGATCGCATCGTCATCATGAAGGACGGCGAAATTATGCAAATCGGCACCCCCCAAGAGGTTTTTGACTTCCCCACCAATGTTTTTGTCGCCGGCTTTATCGGCTCTCCCCAAATGAACATGTTTAAAGCCAAGCTCAACAAAAACGGCGAGGAATACAGCCTTTCCTGCGAGGGCGCAACCATGCCCCTGTCGGAAAACATCCAAAAAAGACTGGCGGCAAAAAACGTTCAGCCCATGGACGTCATTGCGGGCGCCCGTCCCGAGCACATCACCTTCGTCCGTGAGCCGGACAACAAAACCATCAGCGGCGAGGTGGACGTTTCCGAAATGATGGGCAGTGAGCTTCATCTTCACGTCACGGCAGGGGAGAAGGACATCGTTTTGCGTGTCCCCACCATCGACCTGCCAACAGAGTGCCGTGCCGGAATTCCCTTTGGCGCTCAGGTTCACTTCACCTTCCACCCGGATCTTATCCATCTTTTTGACCCGGAAACCCAGCTCAATTTACAGCTCTAATCAAAATACAAAGCGTGGCGGAAATTTTTCCGCCACGCTTATTTTTTTGTTTCTTAAGGTCAAATTTAATGAAAGCTTAATGATTTCGCCACTTTAACCTTAATCCGCCTTGGATGTATAATGATTTTGGAGGTAAGTGCAAAGGGAAAAATTGTTCGTCACTTTTTCTTGCAATTTACGTCTAAAGTAGTATTATAGTAGTCGTCGAAGTGCTCAAGTGTATCAACACGCTTAACTCGACCCTCAACTCAAAAATAAAATGGCAGGTAAATAAATGAATGTAGCAAGCAAGTCAGAACCACGTGAAAAAAAGAAATGGCATTACCCCCGAATTCGGACAAGCGAACGCACAGGGCTTTGGCTCTCCCGCGCTTTTTGGCTTTTGGGCCCCCTTGTTGGCTTTTTGCTGGTGGAAATGCTTAACAATAACAACCCCTTTTTGGATTTTTCCTATCTTCAAATCGCCCTAAATCTGGCGATTTACTACTCAATCGCGGGGCTTGTTTTCCTAATCGTGGGCAGACGAAACCTTTCCTGCGGCATTTCCACCACGCTTTTTTGGCTTATCGGCGTCGCAAACCACTACGTGCTCTTTTTCAGCGGCCGCACAATTTTTCCCAGCGACTTTCTCACCCTTAACACCGCCGCAAATGTTGCCGAAAACTACAGCTATGCCTTTGACCAATTGCAATATATCTCCTTGGCTTTGATTTTTGCCTTCCTGATTGTGCTCAGCATTTTGCCAAAGCAGCAGGGACGCAGCAAGCTTCGGCTTCGCTCCGCCTTGCCCGCAGCGATTTTGGGCGTGGGCTTTTTCGTTGTGTTCTTCTTTACGGGCTTTCTCTCTTGGGTGGATATTCAGCCCTCGATGTGGACAACCACGGGCAACGGCTTTTTGCTCAATTTCTCCGTCTGCCTTCGCTACAGCCGCGCGGAAAAGCCGGCGGGCTATTCTGTGGATGAGCTGAACAACATCATAAATGAGCTTCCCCCCGAAACAAAGCCGGTGGACGGAATTGCTGCGGGCACAAAGCCCGAAAACCTTATCGTCATCATGAACGAGTCCTTTTCCGATTTGGGCGAAACTTGGGATTTGCCTGTCAGCGGGGATTCCCTCCCGTTTTGGCGCAGCCTTCGGGAAAACACAATCAGAGGAAATGTCTATGCCTCTGTTTTCGGCGGCACCACCGCAAATTCGGAATACGAATTCCTAACCGGCAACTCAACCGCCTTTATGCCAACGGGCGCCGTACCCTTTCAGCTCTATGTGAAGGAAGGCTCAGAGTCCCTGGTTGCCCAAATGAACAATCTTGGCTACAACTCCATCGCCATGCACCCATACCTTCCCTCCGGCTGGAACCGTCCCACGGTCTATAAAGATTTTGGCTTTAACAGGGCGCTGTTCCAAAAACAATTCGAAAACAAAACCCTAATTCGCAACTACATAAGCGACCAAACCAGCTTTGAAAACCTTGTGAGAATTTATGAGGAAAAGAAGCCGGGAGAGCAGCTTTTCCTCTTTAACGTCACCATGCAAAACCACGGCGGCTACAAAACGCCTTGGGACGAGTTTGAGGAGCCGATAAAGCTGGAGGGCAAGTTTGCAGGCAGATTTCCAACGGTTGACCAGTACCTCTCCCTGATTAAAGAGAGCGACAAGGCGTTCGAATACCTAATCAATTATTTCGCCCAAGTTGAGGAGCCGACCATGATTTTGATGTTCGGCGACCATCAGCCCCAGGTCGCAACGAATTTTTACACCGAGCTTTTGGGCGAGAAGCCGGATTTGAAAGCCCTGCAAAACAAGTACAAAATCCCCTTTGTCATTTGGGCAAATTATGACATCCCCGAGCAGGAGGGCATTGACACCTCGCTGAATTACCTGTCCTCAATGCTCATGGACGCCGCAAACCTTCCAAAAACAGACTACCAGAGCTTTCTGCTCCAACTTCAAAGGACTGTCCCCGCCATGAACGCCAACGGCTACAGAGGCACAGACGGCGTTTGGCACGCCAAGACCTCGGAATTAAGCGATGAGGAAAAGGCAAAGCTTGGTGAATATGAAAAGCTCCAATATAACGAGCTTTTCGAAAAACGCGAAAATCGCCTAGAGGACGTTTTCTTCCTCCCAAAAAAATAAACCCTCGTAATGTTCGGGACGATGCCACATCGTCCCCTACGGGGATTATAACAAAAAAAGTTGAAGCAAATGCTTCAACTTTTTTTAAAAATGGTGGAGACGATCGGACTCGAACCGACTACCTATACGTTGCGAACGTATCGCTCTACCAGATGAGCTACGCCCCCATTTTTGTGAACCGACTTGGGCTTTGCGGGGCAAAAATAAAAAACCGCCGCAAGACGGGTACGTGGGATATTATAACACATATTATTATTTTGTCAAAGAAAATTTAGAAAATC
>JAVVZC010000020.1:0-14437 GCA_036650755.1 Oscillospiraceae bacterium | reverse complement strand
TGACACACGCCCCTCAAACGTGCCTGTCTACCTGTTCCAGCACTCTCGCATGGAATGCGTTTTTCGCTTTGACAACGCAAGGGTTATTATAGCAGAAATGGGGGAATTGTCAACACAAAAAACGCAAATCTGAAAAATTACTTATTTTAGCTTTTTTGAGCGGCGGGAATTGAGCCTGTCAAGGGTGAAGGTGAACAGCAAAAGCAGCACGCCCAGAAGGGCTACAGCGCCAAAGCTGAGGGGGAGCAGGAACTGACCGGTCAGGTAGGAAAAGTAGCACAGGAACGAAGCGAAGGAGGTGAGCGCCGTGATGGGGGAGTAGCGGAGATAGAGCACGGCGGGCAAAAGGCTAAGCACATCCGCCATGAAAAAGTAGCGGTCGTGCATGTGGGGGAGCAAAAAGGGGATGCCCACAACGAAAAGCAGGCTTATGCCCAGCAGCGCTTCGTTATTGAGGCTGCCGCGACGCCGAAACGCCAGCAGAAAAATTGCCAGCACAAACAGCAGGGCAAGGGCGATGAAGGCGGCGGAGAGGGCGGCGTTGTCGCCGTTTTGGAAAAAGGCGAAAATGGAGGGGGAGTTGTAGTTGAGGTAGGAGCCGATGCTGCCCGCCTGATTGAAATAGAGGGTGATGGCGTCCATGAAGGGTCTGCCCAAAAGCACGGCGGGGAGAATGAGGGCTATGTAGGCGAGAGGGAAAACAAAAAGCTGACGGAATTTGATTTTTTTTGCAAAGAGCATTACGAGGAAAACAGGCATTAGGAAAATCGCCTGAAGCTTGAAGCCGAAGGAGAGCGCCATGAAAACCATGGAGAGCTTGGGTCTGTCCGACAAAACCAGCCACAGGGAAAGCAGGGCAAAGGCGACATAGATGCTGTCGCACTGACCCCACATCGCGCCGTTTAACACCACGGTGGGGAGAAGCAGGGTGATAAGGAAGGCGGCGAGACGCTTTGTGACGGAGCGGGTAAAGACACCTGTAAGCTTCATCATGGAGAAGGCGAGGATGATATCGAAGGCAATGGAGAGTAATTTGATAAGGTATAGGTCGTTTATGGGGAGGTAGGAGAACAGGGCGAGAAAATAAAGGTAGGGGATGTTGTAGTTGCCAAGGCTGTTTGCAAGCCCCGCAAAGCCGCCGTTTGTGCGGTAGTAGTCAACCCAATGGACGAGAAAGGTGTCGTAGTCGCCGCTGGCATAATCTAAAAACCAAGCTCGGGCGGCAAAGGCAAGCGCCAAAGCGAGTATGGCGATTAGGAGATTGCGGCTGTTTTTTAGAAGCCCCTCGAACCAAGGAATTAGGAGGGCTATAATGAGCAGCAGACCCAAAAGCAGAATGACACTGAAATCCATAATAATCCTCAACAATAAAATTAGCGGCTAAGAATTGTTAATTCTTGCCGCAAAACTAAAAAAACTGCACAAATTTTCCCTGCGGGTGTTGACAAACTCACAAAGATAATGATATAGTGGTATACTAAGTGTGTAAAAGGGGGATATCTCCCCACTTTCAACAACTGAGTACATTGTATCAGCATTTCAAAAAATTGCAATAAGCAATTCTTTATTACTAACAACTAACCCGGGCGTATCAAGCAATATGCACATATTACAAATCGAGGAGTGATGGTTAATGCCAAAGGATGTTCTGTACGGGAAAACCCTCCGAAAGAGCTTTGCACGAAGCGCGGAAATTCGCGAAATGCCAAATCTGCTGGAAATCCAAAAGGAATCCTACAAGTGGTTTCTTGAGGAAGGTCTGAGAGACGTTTTCGCAGATGTGGATTCGGTCATGGACTATTCGGGCAATTTGGAGCTTAGCTTTGTGGATTATTCCATGAACGAAAAACCCAAATATACCGAGGAAGAATGCAAGGCGCGGGACGCCACCTATGCTGCCCCCCTTAAGGTCGGTGTTCGCCTCCGCAACAAGGAGACGGAAGAAATTAAGGAACAGGAAATTTTCATGGGCGATTTCCCCCTTATGACCGACAGCGGCACCTTTATCATAAACGGCGCGGAGCGTGTTATCGTTTCCCAAATCGTCCGCAGCCCCGGCATCTACTACGACAGAAAAACAGACAAGGCGGCAACCTCCGTCTTGAGCACCACCATCATCCCCTACCACGGCGCGTGGCTTGAATACGAAACCGATTTAAACGACATCTTCTATGCCCGCATCGACAAAAACCGTAAAATCCCCGTGACTTGGCTTTTGCGCGCCATGGGTCGGCGGGTTGAGGACAAGCCCTACACATGGCTGTCCTGCTCCGGCGCCGCAAACGGCGTCATCACAAACGAACAAATCAAGGAAGTTTTCGGCGAGGATGCCTGCATCACCGCCACCATAGAAAAGGACGCCTGCCTTTCCCGTGAGGAGTCCCTCATCGAAATCTACAGAAAACTCCGTCCGGGCGATCCCCCAACTGTTGACAGTGCGGAAACACTTTTGGAAAACCTGTTTTTCGACAAGCGCCGCTATGACATCAGCAACGTGGGTCGTTACAAGTTCAACAAAAAGCTTTCCCTCCATGCCCGCCTTACCGGTCACACCCTTGCAATGCCCATTGCAGACCCCATGACAGGTGAAATCATTGCCGAAGCCGGCGAAACCGTCACCCGTGAAAAGGCTGCCGAGCTGGAGGCTGCCGGTGTTATCGAGGCAGTTGTCACAGTGGAGGGCAAGGAAGTCCGCATCTTCACAAACGGCATGGTTGACATTTCCCGTTTTGTGGACTTTGACCCCAAGGAGCTGGGCATCAAGGAAAAGGTTCGCTTCATCGTGCTGCGCCGTCTTATGGACGACTATCAGGGCGAGGATCTGCGTGACGCCATTGCGGGAAGCCTTGACGTGCTTATCCCCAAGCACATCATTGCAGACGATATTTTCTCCTCCGTCAACTACCTTTTGGGACTTTACCACGGCATCGGCGAGCCGGATGACATCGACCATCTTGGCAACCGCCGTATCCGCTGCGTGGGCGAGCTTTTGCAGAACCAGTTCCGCATCGGCTTCTCCCGCATGGAGCGGGTTATCCGTGAGCGCATGACCCTTCAGGATTTGGACATCGTCACCCCCCAAAGCCTTATCAACATCCGCCCCGTTACGGCGGCAATCAAGGAATTCTTCGGCAGCTCTCCGCTCTCCCAATTCATGGACCAAACAAACCCCCTTGCCGAGCTTACCCACAAGCGCCGTATGTCCGCGCTGGGACCCGGCGGTCTTTCAAGAGAGCGCGCCAGCTTTGACGTCCGAGACGTTCACTACAGCCACTATGGTCGCATGTGCCCCATCGAGACTCCTGAAGGTCCGAACATCGGACTTATCTCCTATCTCGCCAGCTATGCCCGTGTGAACGAATACGGCTTCCTTATCGCCCCCTATCGCCGTGTTGACAAAAACACCTTCTTCGTATCCGAGGAAGTCGACTACCTTACAGCGGATATGGAGGACCAATATATCGTCGCTCAGGGCACAGAGCCTCTGGACGAAAACGGCTGCCTCATCAACACCCGTATCACCTGCCGTCACCGTGACGAAATTATCGAGGTTGACCGTGAGCGTGTGGATTATGTTGATATCTCCCCCCGTATGATGATATCCATCGCAACAGCCATGATCCCCTTCCTTGAAAACGATGACGCAAACCGTGCCCTCATGGGCGCGAACATGCAGCGTCAGGCGGTTCCCCTCATGATGACGGAGCAGCCCATCGTTGCCACCGGCATCGAGCACAAATGCGCCGTGGACTCCCGTGTTGTCCTTACCGCCGAGGGCGAGGGAACAGTCACCAAGGTTTCCGGCACCAACATCAACATCAAATACGACAGCGGCGAAAACAAAGACTACAAGCTTATCAAATTTGCCCGAAGCAACCAAGGCACCTGCATCAACCAGCGCCCCATTGTGGAGGTTGGCGAGCGTGTTAAGGACGGCGACGTCATCACCGACGGCCCCGCCACAAGCAACGGCGAAATTTCCCTTGGCAAGAACATTCTTGTCGGATTTATGACTTGGGAAGGCTACAACTACGAGGATGCTATCCTGCTTAACGAGCGCCTTGTCATGGAAGATACCTTCACCTCCCTCCACGTTGAGGAATACGAGTGCGACGCCCGCGACACAAAGCTGGGACCCGAGGAAATCACCCGTGACATCCCCGGCGTTGGCGAGGACGCCCTCAAATATCTGGACGAGCGCGGCATAATCAGCGTTGGCGCAGAGGTTCGCAGCGGCGACATTCTTGTGGGAAAAGTTACGCCCAAGGGCGAAACCGACCTTACGGCAGAGGAGCGCCTGCTCCGTGCCATCTTCGGCGAAAAAGCACGTGAAGTCCGTGACACCTCCCTAAAGGTTCCCCACGGCGAGTCCGGCATCGTTGTTGACGTCAAGGTCTTTACCCGTGAAATGGGCGATGAGCTCTCCCCGGGCGTGAACCAAGTCGTCCGCGTATATATTGCCCAAAAACGTAAAATTTCCGTGGGCGACAAAATGGCAGGTCGTCACGGAAACAAGGGCGTTGTCTCCCGCATTTTGCCCAAGGAGGATATGCCCTACATGCCCGACGGCACTCCCCTTGACATCGTTTTGAACCCTCTGGGCGTTCCTTCACGTATGAACATCGGACAGGTGCTTGAGGTTCACTTGGGCTATGCCGCCCATGCTTTGGGCTGGAAGGTGGCAACCCCCATCTTCAACGGCGCAAACGAGGAAGAAATCCGTGAAACTCTTGAGTTTGCGGGGCTTCGCTCCGACGGCAAGAGCATCCTTTACGACGGCCGCACAGGCAAGGCATTCGACAACCCCGTAACCGTTGGTTACGTCTACTTCCTTAAGCTCCATCACCTTGTTGATGATAAAATCCACGCAAGAAGCACAGGCCCCTACTCCCTCGTCACCCAGCAGCCCTTGGGCGGCAAGGCACAGTTCGGCGGTCAGCGCTTCGGAGAGATGGAAGTTTGGGCACTTGAAGCCTATGGCGCCGCCTACACCCTTCAAGAAATCCTTACAGTCAAGTCCGATGACGTTACAGGTCGTGTCAGAACCTACGAAAGCATCGTCAAGGGACTTAACATTCCTCAGCCCGGCGTTCCCGAGTCCTTCAAGGTTCTTGTTAAGGAGCTTCAGTCTCTTTGCCTTGACGTTCGTGTTCTCGACAAGGACGGCGACGAAATTGAACTGAAGGACGACGAGGAGGACGATTTCTCCCCGGAATTTAAAGAAGATTTATACCTGTCTGCGGACACGGAAATTGAAGCCTCCGGCTTCACAATCGAATCGGCAGATGGCGAAGCCATCGAAATTGCCGAGGAAGTTGAAGAAAACCTGGATGAGGAGGAAAGAGTATGAGCTACGCAACCTTTGACGCCATCCAAATAGGCATTGCATCCCCTGAAATGATTGCCCAGTGGTCCTTCGGCGAAGTCAAAAAGCCCGAAACCATCAACTACCGCACCCTTAAACCCGAGCGGGACGGTCTTTTCTGCGAAAAGATTTTTGGACCCACCAAGGACTGGGAGTGCCACTGCGGAAAATATAAAAAAATTCGTTACAAAGGCAAGGTCTGCGACCGCTGCGGAGTCGAAGTCACCAAATCCAAGGTTCGCCGTGAGCGCATGGGTCACATTGCCCTTGCCACCCCGGTTTCCCACATCTGGTACTTCAAGGGCATCCCCTCACGCATGGGTCTGCTCCTTGACCTGACCCCCCGCATCCTTGAAAAGGTTCTCTATTTTGCCTCCTATATCGTCACAAACGCGGGCGAAACACCCCTCCAAAGAAATCAAATTCTCTCCGAAAAAGAATTCCGCGACATGCGGGAAAAATATGAGGACGATTTTGACGCCGGCATGGGTGCGGAGGCAATCAAAAAACTGCTTGCAACCGTGGGACTGACAAACGAGCAATCAGTCAGAAAGCTCCAGCTTATGGACATTCCCGTCCGTAGCGAGGAGGAGGAAGCGGAATTCCAAACCCTTAACGGTCTTAACAAGCTTTCCGACGATCTCCGTGAGGAGCTTAAGGACGCCACCGGTCAAAAGAAGGCAAAAATCGTCAAAAGACTTGAGGTTGTGGAAGCTTTCCTTCATTCCGGCAACAGCCCCACTTGGATGATTATCGACATTCTCCCCGTTATCCCTCCCGAGCTGCGCCCCATGGTTCAGCTTGACGGCGGACGCTTTGCCACAAGTGACCTGAACGACCTTTACCGCCGTGTTATCAACCGCAACAACCGCCTCAAACGGCTTATCCAGCTTAACGCCCCCGACATTATCGTCCGCAACGAAAAGCGTATGCTTCAAGAAGCGGTTGACGCCCTAATCGACAACGGTCGCCGTGGCAGAGCCGTAACAGGCGCAAACTCCCGTGCTCTAAAATCCCTTTCCGACATGTTAAAGGGCAAGCAGGGACGTTTCCGCCAAAACCTTTTGGGCAAGCGCGTTGACTATTCGGGACGAAGCGTTATCGTCGTCGGACCCGAGCTGAAAATCTATCAGTGCGGCGTTCCGAAGGAAATGGCAATCGAACTTTTCCGCCCCTTCGTTATGAAAAAGCTGGTTGAGGACGGACTTGCAAACAACATCAAATCCGCCAAAAAAATGGTGGATAAGCAGCAAAATGAGGTTTGGGACGCTCTTGATGTTGTCATCAAGGAGCACCCGGTTCTGCTGAACCGTGCGCCCACCCTTCACCGTTTGGGCATTCAGGCGTTTGAGCCGGTGCTGGTTGAGGGTCGTGCCCTTAAGCTGCATCCTCTGGTCTGCACCGCCTACAACGCGGACTTTGACGGCGACCAAATGGCAATCCACCTTCCCCTCTCCGCGGAGGCACAGGCGGAAGCCCGCATCCTTATGCTCTCTGCCAACAACCTGCTCCGTCCTCAGGACGGAAACCCGGTTACGGTTCCTACCCAGGATATGATTTTGGGCGCCTACTACCTTACCTTTATCCGCATGGGCGAATACGAGGACGAAATGCTTCGTGTTATCGACCCCGGCGACACAACTCTTGAACTGAACAGCGTTGTTCCCTCAAAGGACATCATGGCGGCAAACGAAGTCGTCGTCCAGCGTAACCGCCACGGCGAGTCTGCTCTTAAAATCGCCACCTTCGGACCCATCCGCTCCTTCTCCGGTCCAAACGAAGCCATTATGGCATACGAGGAAAACGCAATCGGCATGCACTCACCCATCAGAGTGCGGGTCACAAAATATTTCGACGGCGAGCTGCGTCAAAAGCTGGTTGACACCACCGTTGGCCGCATCATCTACAACGAACCCATCCCTCAGGATTTGGGCTTTGTGGACAGAACCAACCCGGACACACTTTTCGACTACGAAATCAACTTCCAAGTCGGCAAAAAGCAGCTGGGCACAATCATCAACCGCAGCATCGAAAAGCACGGCTTCACAATCTCCGCGGAGGTGCTTGACAACATCAAGTCCTTGGGCTTCAAATATTCAACCCTTGGCGCCGTCACCATTTCCATCGCGGACATGACGGTTCCTAAGGAGAAAAAAGCCCTTATCGAGGAAACCGAGCAGCAGGTTATCAAAATCGAAAAGCAATACAAGCGCGGTCTTATCACCGACGACGAGCGCTACCGCTTGGTCGTTAACGAGTGGGAGCAAACCACCAAGGACGTTACCAAGGCACTGCAAAACAACCTTGACGAGTTTAACCCAATCTTCATGATGGCAAACTCCGGTGCCCGTGGTAGCATGAACCAAATCCGTCAGCTTGCGGGTATGCGTGGACTTATGGCGAACACCGCAGGTAAAACCATCGAAATCCCCATCAAGGCAAACTTCCGTGAGGGACTTTCCGTTCTTGAATACTTCATCTCCTCCAGAGGTGCCCGAAAGGGTCTTGCCGATACCGCCCTCCGAACCGCCGACTCCGGTTACCTTACCCGCCGTCTTGTTGACGTTTCTCAGGATGTTATCATCAGAGATGACGATTGCGGCGCCGAATTCGGCGTTAAGGCAACCACCATCTACGACAAGGGTCAGGTTGTCCAAACCTTTGGCGAGAGCATCCACGGACGTTTCCCCCTTCACGACATTATTCACCCGGAAACGGGCAAGCTAATCTTCAGCACCGACCACATGCTTATGCGTGACGACGCCAAGGCACTTGAAAATGCCGGCATCGAAGCCGTCACAATCCGCTCCGTCATGACCTGCGAATCCAAGAGCGGCGTTTGCGCAAAGTGCTACGGTCTGAACCTTGCCACCGGCTCCCCCGTAAATGCGGGCGAAGCCGTCGGCGTTATCGCGGCTCAGTCCATCGGCGAGCCGGGCACCCAGCTAACCATGCGAACCTTCCATACCGGCGGTATCGCCGGCGACGATATCACCCAAGGTCTGCCCCGTGTTGAGGAGCTTTTCGAAGCGAGAAAGCCAAAGAAAATGGCTCAGCTTGCGGACATGGACGGCAAAGTCTCCATTGAGGAAACAAAGAAAAACGCCATGTGCGCAATCTTCCTCACAGGAAGCGAAACCGGTGAAGTCATCGACTACCAAATTCCCTATTCCTCCGGCTTGCTTGTTGCGGAGGGCGACATGGTCACAAAGGGTCAGCCCCTTACCAGCGGCGCCTACAACCCCCACGATGTTCTTCGTGTTCTCGGCGTTTCCGAGTGCGAGGGCTACATCATCCAAGAGGTTCAAAAGGTTTACCGCCAGCAGGGCGTTGACATCAACGATAAGCACATCGAGGTCATTGTCCGTCAGATGATGCGCAAGGTGCGTGTTGAGGAATCCGGCAGCACCGAGATGCTCTCCGGCTCCACAGTTGATTGGACAGACTTCAAGTCTGCAAAAAGTCAGGTCGAAGCAAGAATTGCAAAGGGCGAAACCGGTCTTACCCTCCCAACCTGCACTCAGGTGCTCATGGGTATCACAAAGGCTTCCCTTGCAACCGAGAGCTTCCTTTCCGCCGCCTCCTTCCAAGAAACCACAAAGGTTTTGACCGACGCCGCAATCAAGGGCAAGGTTGACCATCTTGTGGGTCTTAAGGAAAACGTCATCATCGGAAAGCTTATCCCCGCCGGCAGCGGACTTGCGGTCTACAGCGATTTCAAATCCCAAACCGACGACACGGTTGAGGGCGCAGCGGTTGACTATGTTGACCTCTCCTCACTTGTTGGTCACACAAACGCGCTCTAATCGCGCAAAACAACAAAAAACAAGCCCGGAACCGACCAAATCGGTCGGTTCCGGGACTGTAGCCATTTTTCTTCCGACAAAAATTTCTTGACGAAACTTGTGCATTATGCTAAAATGTATATTTGCACGGGTATTGCTGTGCTTTTTGTCGTCCGTCAAGACAAAACTTTGGTTTTTCGCGGAATATCTTTTGGTATTTCCGTTAAAAATAAATAAATAATTTTCGAGGAAAGGAGGAAAAACATGCCAACATTTAACCAGCTGGTAAGAAAAGGAAGAGAGGTTCCCACCTACAAATCCGGTTCCCCGGCTATGCAGAAGGGTCTTAACACCATCAAGAACAAGGAAACGGACATCTCTGCTCCCCAAAAGAGAGGCGTTTGCACCGCTGTTCGTACAGCTACCCCCAAAAAGCCAAACTCCGCTCTCCGTAAAATCGCTCGTGTTCGCCTTACGAACGGTTACGAAGTTATCGCCTATATCCCCGGAATCGGTCATAACCTTCAGGAGCACTCCGTAGTCATGATTCGCGGCGGTCGTGTAAAGGACCTTCCCGGTGTCCGCTATCACATCATTCGCGGAACCCTAGACACCCAAGGTGTTGCAAACCGCAGACAAGCTCGCAGTAAGTATGGTGCCAAACGGCCCAAATAATCGAATCGCGCTTAGCGCAAGGCTTATGCTTTGTTCGGAGCTTTAACATATAATTTATGTTGCTTCCGACAGGCGTATGCGGAAAGACTGCGGTCTTTTCGAGTACCTATGAGATTCATTTTAGTATGAAGGAGGGAAGTATAGTGCCCAGAAGAGGTAACGTACCCACAAGAGTAATTTTGCCTGATCCTATGTATAATTCAGTGCTAGTAACCAAGCTTATTAACAGTATTATGCTGGACGGCAAAAAGGGTGTTGCACAGAAGGTCGTTTATGATGCCTTTGACATCATCAAAGAAAAAATCGACCGTAACCCCTTAGAAGTGTTCACAGAAGCACTCAACAACATCATGCCTTCCCTGGAGGTAAAAGCCCGCCGTGTCGGCGGTGCTACCTATCAGGTGCCTATCGAAGTTAGACCCGAAAGACGCCAAACTCTCGGTCTGCGCTGGCTTACAGCGTTCGCCCGTAAGCGTAACGAAAAGACAATGAAAGAACGCCTCGCAGGAGAAATTCTGGATGCAATGAACAGTACCGGCGCATCTGTTAAAAAGCGTGAAGATACGCACAAGATGGCAGAGTCGAACAAGGCGTTTGCTCATTACCGCTGGTAATTAGGAGTATTATAATTTATGTCTAGAAAAGTTTCCCTGGATAAGACCAGAAATATCGGTATTATGGCGCACATCGACGCAGGAAAAACCACAACTACCGAGCGCATCCTATATTACACCGGTGTTAACTACAAAATCGGCGAGACGCATGACGGCGCCGCAACGATGGACTGGATGGCTCAGGAGCAGGAGCGCGGCATCACAATCACCTCCGCTGCAACAACTTGCTTCTGGAAGGACCACCGCATTAACATCATCGACACGCCGGGCCACGTTGACTTCACCGTTGAGGTTGAGCGTTCACTCCGCGTGCTTGACGGCAGCGTTACCGTTATGTGCGCAAAGGGCGGCGTTGAGCCCCAATCAGAAACTGTCTGGAGACAGGCGGACCACTACCACGTTCCGCGCATGGTTTACGTTAACAAAATGGACATTATGGGTGCCGATTTCTTCCACGTACTCGATATGATTCATGACCGCCTTAAGTGCAACGCCGTGGCAATTCAGCTCCCTATCGGTAAGGAAGATACCTTCAAGGGCATCATCGACCTCATCGACATGGACGCCGACATATTCTACGACGAGATGGGCAAGGACATGCGGGTGGAAGAAATCCCCGAGGATATGCTGGAGCTTGCCAAGGAATACCGCATCAAGCTTATTGACGCCGTATCCGATCTGGATGACGAAATCATGATGCTGGCGCTGGATGAGGAACCAATTCCGCCCGAACTTATCCGCAAGGCAATCCGTCGCGGAACCCTTGATAACGTGTTTGTGCCCGTTGTTTGCGGCACCTCCTACAAAAACAAGGGCGTTCAAAAGCTGCTTGACGCCATCGTGGACTATATGCCCGCCCCTACGGACGTTGAGTCCATCAAGGGTGTCAATCCCGACACAGGCGAGGAGTGCGAGCGTCCCTCCAAGGACGATGCCCCCTTCTCCGCTTTAGCATTCAAAATCATGACAGACCCCTATGTGGGTCGCCTGTCTTTCTTCCGCGTCTATTCCGGTCAGCTTTCCACCGGCTCCGCCGTGCTCAACAGCACCAAGGGTCAAAGAGAGCGCATCGGACGTATTCTCCAAATGCATGCCAACCATCGTGAGGATTTGGACATGGTCTACTCCGGCGATATCGCCGCTGCGGTCGGTCTGAAAAACACCACAACCGGTGACACCCTCTGCGATGAAAAGCACCCCGTTATCCTTGAGTCCATGGAATTCCCCGAGCCTGTTATCCGGGTTGCAATCGAACCCAAAACCAAGGCAGGTCAGGAAAAAATGGGTCTTGCTCTTGCAAAGCTTTCGGAAGAAGACCCCACCTTCAAGAGCTACACCGACGAGGAAACCGGGCAAACCATCATCGCCGGCATGGGCGAGCTTCACCTTGAAATCATCGTTGACAGACTTATGCGCGAGTTCAAGGTCGAGGCAAACGTTGGCACACCTCAAGTTTCCTACAAGGAAACCATCCGCAAATCCGTTGAGCAGGATACAAAATACGCCCGTCAGTCCGGCGGTAAGGGTCAATACGGTCATGTTAAAATCATCGTTGAGCCCAACGAACCCGGCAAAGGCTATGAGTTCCTCAACAAAATCACCGGCGGCGTCATCCCCAAGGAATATATTCCTTCCATCGACCAAGGTATCCAAGGCGCTATGCAGGCGGGAATTCTCGCCGGTTACCCGGTTGTTGACGTCAAGGTTTCCCTCATCTACGGTTCCTACCACGAAGTTGACTCCTCGGAAATGGCATTTAAAATTGCCGGTTCCATGGCTTTCAAAGAGGCTTGCCGCAAAGCGGATCCCGTTTTGCTTGAGCCCATCATGAAGGTTGCTGTCACCGTGCCCGACGACTACATGGGCGACGTTATCGGTGACCTCAACTCCCGCCGCGGACAAATTCTCGGCATGGAAAGCAGAACAGGCTCAACTCAGGTTGACGCCAACGTGCCTCTTTCCTGCATGTTTGGTTACTCCACCGACCTGCGCAGCAAAACTCAGGGTCGTGCAAACTACGCAATGGAGCCCAGCCATTATGTCGAGCTTCCCAAGTCGCTTCAGGAAGAAATCATCGGCAAGCGGAACGCATAATTCCCGCCGAAAAAAGTTTCTGTTGCAAACCTCAGGTAAATCCTGTAAGATTGTCTCAAAAATGTACGAATAAACAATAATGTAAACATAATTAAGGAGGACATCCCAATGGCTAAGCAAGCATTTGATAGATCAAAGCCCCACGTAAACATCGGAACCGTCGGTCACGTTGACCACGGTAAAACAACCCTCACCGCGGCAATCACAAAGTACCTCGCATTTTCCGGCGGCGCTGACTACACCGACTATGCCAGCATCGACAAGGCTCCCGAGGAGCGCGAGCGCGGCATTACCATCAACACCTCTCACGTTGAGTATCAGACGGCAACCCGCCACTATGCTCACGTTGACTGCCCGGGCCACGCCGACTATATCAAAAACATGATCACCGGCGCAGCACAAATGGACGGCGCAATCCTTGTTATTGCAGCTTCCGATGGTCCTATGGCTCAGACCCGCGAGCACATCCTGCTTGCCCGTCAGGTTGGCGTTCCCGCAATCGTTGTTTTCCTGAACAAGTGCGATCAGGTCGATGACGAAGAGCTTCTCGAGCTTGTCGAGATGGAAGTCCGCGAGCTGCTCACAAAGTATGAGTTCCCCGGCGACGATCTTCCCATCATCAAGGGCTCTGCTCTTAACGCTCTTGCCTGTGAATCCACAGACCCCAACGCTCCCGAGTATGCCTGCATCAAGGAACTCATGGACGCTGTTGACTCCTATATCCCCACCCCCGAGCGCAAGAGCGACATGCCCTTCCTTATGCCTGTCGAGGACGTTTTCACCATCACCGGTCGTGGCACTGTTACCACCGGTCGTGTTGAGCGCGGTCGCGTCAAAATTGGCGATAAGGTCGAAATCGTTGGTCTCCACGAAACCAAGGAAACCACCGTTACCGGCACCGAAATGTTCCACAAGACCCTTGAGTATGCTGAAGCCGGCGACAACGTTGGTACACTGCTCCGCGGTATCTCCAAGGGCGACGTCGAGCGCGGCCAGGTTCTTGCTGCTCCCGGCTCCATCAAGCCCCACACCAAGTTCCAGGGTCAGGTCTATGTCCTGTCCAAGGAAGAAGGCGGACGTCATACTCCGTTCTTCAACAACTATCGTCCCCAGTTCTATTTCCGCACCACTGACGTTACCGGCGTCATCACCCTTCCCGAGGGCGTTGAAATGTGCATGCCCGGCGACAACATCGAAATGGATGTTGAGCTCATCATGCCTATCGCAATCGAAGAAGGCCTCCGCTTCGCTATTCGTGAAGGCGGTCGTACTGTTGGTTCCGGCGTCGTTATCGCTGTTGCGAAATAATTAGACCCATATACAAAAAAATCGACCTCACGGGCTTTTTCCCGAGGGGTCGATTTTTTTGCTCCCTTAGCTTTCGCTTCGGACAAGCCCGTGCATAAAGCCGTCCAAGGCAAGAGAATGCACATCGCCGCCGATGACCTCATAGTTCAGCACATACAAATCCGCGACCACCTCACCATTAAAGCCGGCATAGTTTTTGACGGCGTAGGTATAGATTGTGACGGACAGCCCGCTGTACTTTGAAAGGTCATAGCCTTGGGCGATTTGCAGTTCGTTGTAGGCGCTGTAGACGTTTGAAAACTTTTGGGGGATGACCGCCTCGTGCTCCTCCAAGGGAGCCCGGGAAACCTCCCAGCCCAAGCTTTCAAGAAACGCCGCACCGTCCTCGCCGCATTTGACCTTTGCGGTTTTGCCCTCGCCATGACCGCCGAAACCCTGCCCCAAGGCGAGAATAAGACAGCAAAGCAGCACCGCCGCCCCAATTATTATAGTCAAAGCAAGCTTTTTGTTCCATTTCATCGTGTACACAAACATATATAGCCCCCCTCAACAAAAGTTATGCAACTCAAAGGGGGGATATGCTATAATGTACGCAA
>JAVVZC010000019.1:0-14618 GCA_036650755.1 Oscillospiraceae bacterium | reverse complement strand
GGACTTTCCTTCTTTGAGTTCAACTACATGATTATGCAGAGCTACGACTTTTACGCGCTCTATCAGCGCTATGGCTGCAATTTGCAGTTTGGCGGCGACGACCAGTGGAGCAACATGCTGGGCGGCACCGACCTTATCCGCCGCAAGCTCTCCAAGGACGCCTACGCCATGACCATCACCCTTCTGCTCAATTCCGAGGGCAAAAAGATGGGCAAAACTCAGTCCGGCGCAGTTTGGCTTGACCCGGAAAAAACCTCCCCCTACGAATTTTATCAGTATTGGCGCAACATCGGTGACGCGGACGTGCTCAAATGCCTGCGGATGCTCACCTTCCTGCCCTTGGAGCAAATTGACGAGATGGACCATTGGGAGGGCAGCCGCCTGAACGACGCCAAGGAAATTCTTGCCTATGAGCTTACTGCCCTTGTTCACAACAAGGAGGAGGCGGAAAAAGCCCAAGAAACCTCCCGTGGTCTTTTCTCCGGCGGAGGAGCCGCCGAAATGCCCACCACCGAAATATCCGCAGATGAGCTTTCGGACGGCACAGTTGACATCATGACCCTTCTTGTCAAGAGCGGACTTTGCCCCTCAAAATCCGAGGCACGGCGTGCCGTTACCCAAGGCGGTGTTGAAGCCATGGGCGAAAAGGTTTCCTCCATCGACAAATGCTTCACCGCGGAGGAGCTTAAAGCGGGCTTGGTGCTTCGCCGTGGCAAAAAAAGCTACAACCGTGTTGTTTTGGGCTAATTTTTTCGGTTTATCATTTCGATTTTTTATGCTATAATAACCTTCATGCGGTTATTATAATATTAAATGACCGTCGGACGCCTTTGTTCGGCGGTCATTTTTAAAGGCTCATCAAAAGGAGGCTCCCACATGGAGAACCTAATTCAAGGCTTTAAGGACTTTTTCACAATGCCGGAGTCCTCGGGATTTTTCGGCGGGCTGCTTTCATATCTTGTCTATTTTTCCCGCTTCATGCTGCCCATAATCGCCGTTGCGGTAATCAGCCGCTGTGTCCGCTCCATGCTTAGCGAGCGCTATGAGCCCGAGGTTTGGGGCTACCTTGACCTGCCCGACGGCTCCCGAGTGCCCCTGCGCCACTGGGAGTGCACAATCGGCAAGTCCCGTGGCTGTGACATTGTTGTGAACAGCCAAAGACTTGCAAGCAGGCAAGTGGTTTTAATCCGCAACGAGCAGGGCAAGTGGACAGCCTTTGACATCGGCGGCGGGAACCCCTCCTATGTTAACGATGAGGAAATCCCCGAAAACGGCGCGGCGCTTTTGGATGGGGACACCCTTGAGCTTTCCGGTTGCAGTCTGAACTTTTTCAACCTTACCGAGGACGAACGAAGCGTTGTCGCAAGCCGCCGCACGGCTCCCGGCAGGAGCTATTCGCCCCTTGCCATGTTTGCCTACATCTCCCTTTTTCAGTTTTTGCTCATGTTTCAGCATTTTTACTACGCAAAGGCGGAGCTTCGAGCACCTATCGCTTTGGCGTTCATCGCCCTTTTCGCCATTATGTGGATTTATTTTCTCTTTCTCCGTGCCATGGGCAGGCGGGGCTTTGAGGTGGAGGCAATCGCCTTTTTCCTAAGCTCCATCGGCATGTCCGTTTGCGCAAGCTCCGCACCCGCCGCCTTGGTGAAGCAAATTATTTTGCTTATTGTGGGCATCGCTGTTTTTGTTGCCCTCTGCTGGTGGCTTCGGGACATGAAAAGAGTTAAGGCAAGCCGTGTCATCGCCGCGGGAATTGCGGTTGGGCTTCTTGCCATAAATCTTGTTTTGGGCACCGAAAAATTCGGCGCGAAAAACTGGATTAGCATTGGAGGCTTCACGGTTCAGCCCTCGGAATTTGTAAAAATCCTCTATATTTTCGCGGGAGCCGCCACCTTGGACAGGCTTTACCGTGGGCGGAACCTTTTGCTCTACATCGTTTTTTCCGCGGTTTGCGTGGGCGCCTTGGCGCTGATGGGCGACTTTGGCGGAGCCTTGGTCTTTTTTGCCACGTTTTTGGTCATATCCTTCATGCGAAGCGGCAGTATCGGCACCATTATTCTTGCTGTTTCCGGCGCGGCACTGGCGGGCTTTCTCGCCCTTAGCATCAAGCCCCACATCGCCCAGCGCTTTGCAAATTGGGGTCACGTTTGGGAGGACATCAACGGTGCCGGCTTCCAACAAACCCGAGCGCTTGCCGCCTCCGCCTCGGGTGGATTTTTTGGCTTGGGCGCGGGCAACGGCTGGCTCCACAGCATTGTTGCGGCGGACACGGATTTGGTTTTCGGCATGGTCACGGAGGAGCTGGGACTTATAATCGGCGTCTGCGCCATCGCCGCAATCATCGTTCTTGCCGCCTTCACAATCAAAAACGCCGCTCAGGGGCGCTCCTCGTTTTACGTTATCGCGGGCTGTGCCGCTGTTTCCATGCTTATGGTTCAGCTTGGGCTTAACGTTTTCGGCTCCTTGGACATTTTGCCCTTTACGGGGGTCACATTCCCCTTTGTTTCCATGGGCGGCTCCAGCCTTATTTCCTGCTGGGCGCTTCTTGCCTTTGTGAAGGCGACGGACACCCGAAAAAACGCCAGCCTTGCCATCAAGGCACCCACAAAAATGCACGACGTCAACGAATTCACCATCCAAGAGGAAGCGCCCCGACCGCTGCAGCGCCCTGCGCCCCAGCCGGAGGATTACTTTGGCGTCAACGAAAGATTGGACGAATTTCAAGAGGACGATTTGCGGAACCTTTTTGACAGACGAAACGAGAACAGGGGGCAAAACCGATGAAAACCATCAGACACAGAGCTTATTTTGCCCTTATCATTGCGCTTGCACTTTTTGCGGGGCTTGTGTTTTTCGTCTTTAAATACGCAACAAAGGGCGAAGCTTGGGCGATGCACCCCGCAAATGCCAACATTTTTCACGACGGCGTTTTGGACGTGGGCAGTGTCACCGACAGGAACGGCACAGTGCTTGCAAAAGCCGAAAACGGCGTTTCCTCCTATGGAGACGACCCCACGGTTCGCAAGGCGTGCTTCCACGCCGTGGGTGATTACGGCGGAAATATCGGCTCCGGCGCTTTGACGGCATTCAATTCCCGCCTTGCGGGCTACGACCTTGTGGGCGGCGTTTCAAGCCTTGAGGGCAAGGGCGGAACCGTGAAGCTATCCATTGACGCCGATCTCAACACCGTCGCCTACAACGCGCTCAACGGGCGTCGTGGCGCGGTGCTGGTTTCAAACTACAAAACCGGGGAAATTCTTTGCGAGGTCAGCACCCCCGCCTTTGACCCCAATTCCCCGCCTGACATTACAAAAAGCGAATACGAGGGCGTTTATATTAACCGCTGTTTGGGCGCTGCCTATGCACCCGGCTCCGTTTTTAAGCTTGTGACCCTTGCCGCCGCAATCGAGGAAATTCCAAGCCTTTACGAGATGAGCTTTGAGTGCCGCGGCAGTGTTAATGTGGGCGGCGACCAAATCAATTGCACAGGCGTCCACGGAATGCAAACCATTGAGGACGCTCTTGCAAATTCCTGCAACTGCGCCTTTTCGGAGCTTTCTCAAAAGCTGGGCGGGGAGACAATCGAAAAATACGCCGAGGATTTTGGTCTGCTTAAAAGCCACAAAATCAGCGGAATTGAAACCGCCGCCGGCAGCTTTGAAAAGGCGGAGCAGGGCAGCTCAAACTTAAGCTGGGCGGGCATCGGACAGTTTAACGACCTTGTTACGCCGATTTCCATGCTCCGTCTTGTTTCCGCAATCGCAAACGAGGGCTATGTGAAGGAGCCAACTCTTTTAAAGCAGGGGAGCACGGGCAAAACCAAGCTTATGACAAGCGAAACCGCCGAAAAAATTCGGGACATGATGTCCTATAACGTTGCAAAAACCTATGGCGCGCAAAATTACCCAAACCTTAATCTCTGCGCAAAATCCGGCACGGCGGAGCTGGGCGACGGAAGCTCAAACGCTTGGTTTGTGGGCTTTTTAAACGACAGCGAAAACCCTCTTGCCTTCACAATTATCGTGGAGCGGGGCGGCACGGGCTTCGTTGCGGCAGGACCCATTGCAAACGCTGTTTTACAGGCGGCGGTTGCAAAATAGCATTGGAACCTTAGGAGAAAAATAATGATTGATATATCCGTTAAGGGCATCGTAAAAGCCTTTGAACAGGACAAAAACATATTGGACGGTTTGAGCTTTGAAGTTAACTGCGGTGAGCGCGTGGGAATTTTGGGGCAAAACGGCGCGGGAAAAACCACACTTTTTCGCATCATGATGGGCACAGTTCACCCTGATTTGGGCGAAATTGTTGTTGCCCCCGGAAAGCGCATGGGGCTGATTTCCCAAATCCCCGTATACCCCCCGGAATACACCGTTGAGGACGTTCTCAGAACCGCCCACCAGCGCATTTTTGACCTTCAGGCAAAGATGAATAAGTTGGCGGGGGAGATGTCAGGAAACAACTCTGATGCACTTCTGTGTGAATATGACAGGGCGGCAGGGGAGTTTGAGCGCTTGGACGGCTATAATGTTGAAACCGAGCGCAACCGAGTTGCAAACGGCTTGGAAATTCCCGAAGCCATGCGTGCCCAGCTTTTTTCAAAGCTTTCCGGCGGCGAGAAAACAAGGGTCAACTTGGCACGGCTGATTTTGGAGGACACGGACATTCTGCTCCTTGACGAGCCCACAAACCACCTTGACCTGCGGGCAACGGAATGGCTGGAGGAATACCTTTCAAGATTTCGGGGCACCGTTTTGGCAATCTCCCATGACCGATTTTTCCTTGACACCGCCGTTTCCCGCACCATCGAAATTGTGGATGGCAAGGCGGAGTTTTACAACGGCAACTACAGCTTTTACGTGGCGGAAAAGCAGCATCGCTATGAGGAACAGCTAAAAAAATACGAAAAAGAACAGGCAAAGCTAAACCAGCTTGCGGTTGCCGCCGAGCGGCTTCATCTTTGGGGCTTTATGGGCAACGACGCCCTTCACAAGCGGGCGTTTTCAATGGAAAAGCGCATGGAGCGCATGAAGCAAACCGACAGACCCAAGGAAGACCGTGCCATGAAAATCAAATTTGCCCAGCGGGAATTTTCCGGGGACGAGGTGCTTCTCATTGACGGTGTCTCAAAATCCTTTGGGGAGCGCACTCTTTTTTCCGACTTGGAGCTTATTGTTGAGGGCGGGGAGCGCATCGCCCTTATCGGCGACAACGGCACGGGAAAATCAACCCTTATTTCCCTTATCATGGGCGAGGATATGCCCGACAGCGGGATTTTGCGTCGGGGACCCTCGGTAAAAACTGCGTATCTGCCCCAAATTATCAAATTTGACAATCCCAATCGAAACCTTTTGGACACCATGCTCTATTCCGAAAAATGCACTCCCCAAACGGCACGTAACCGCTTGGGCAGCTTTCGCTTTTCCGGGGAGGACGTTTTTAAGCCTGTTTCCGCACTTTCGGGCGGGGAGCAGAGCAGGCTTCGGCTTTGCCTCCTAATGCGTGATGAAATCAACTTCCTAATCCTTGACGAGCCCACAAACCACTTGGACATTAAGAGCCGCGAATGGATTGAGGAGGCTGTGGAAAGCTATGAGGAGGCTTTGCTTTTTGTCTCCCATGACCGCTATTTCATTGAGCGCTTCGCAACCCGCATTTGGGCGCTGGAAAACGGAAAAATCACCGATTTTCGTGGTAGCTTCAAGGAATATCGGGAGTTTTCAAAGCGCCAAGCAGACCTTGCCCTCTCGGAAAAAAACAGCATAAAAAAGAACGAGCCAAAAAAAGAAGCCCGCCGAAACAAGGCAGTCAGCAACGAAAAGCTGATGGAGCGGGTGGAGCGTGAAATCGAAAAGCTGGAGGAAAAGCTTGCCCTTTTAGAGGAGCAATACAGTGAATTTTCAAGCGATTATGTGAAGCTTTTGGAGCTTGACGAGGAAAAGGCGGCTCTCCAAGGGGAGCTTGACCTCCAATACGAAAAATGGGAAGAATTTGCCGAATAATCCTTCCCGTTTATGGAAGGATTTTACAATGAGCAATAAATTCAGAATAAAAAATGCCTCGCTGCGTTTTTGGACGGACGAGGCAATTTTACTTATTTTCGCGGCGTTTTTCGCCTTCGTGCTTGTGGGCTACGGCGTGCTTGCCTGCGTCTTTTTGGGGCTTGCACTGCTTGTGGCTCTTTTTAAAATCATTTCAATCCTTGGGGCAAAAAACGAAAAATTGGGCAAGCGACTGAAAATCAGCCTGAGCGCTCTTGTGATTTTGGGGCTGGCGCTTTTGATAGCTGTGGAAATTCCCATCATCGCCGCCGCAAGAACGGACAAAAACCCGGAGGCTCCCTACCTTATAGTTTTGGGCGCCGGGGTAAACGGCGAAACCCCCTCGCTTTCGCTCCAAAATCGGCTGAATGCGGCGGAGGACTACCTGCGGAGCTTCCCCGACGCCAAGGTCATTGTTTCCGGCGGGCAGGGACCCGGGGAGAACATTACCGAGGCGGAATGTATGCGCCGCTATCTTGCCGAGGCGGGCATCGCCCCGGAGCGCATTATTATGGAGCCGCGCGCCACCTCCACAAACGAAAATCTTGCCTTTTCACTTGAAATAATCGAAAAGCGGGGAGACGACCCCGAGAAAAAAGTTGCCATTGTTTCCAGCGAATATCACCTTTATCGTGCAAAATACATGGCGGAGCAGCAGGGCGCTTTGCCCTTGGGCGTTGCGGGAAAAACGACATTACCCCTGCTAAAGGTCAATTATTTCATCCGTGAAGCTCTTGCTGTTATGGCAATGTGGCTCTCCAATTAAGGCAAAATCTTCCTAATCATATTTTGTTAAACATGATTATATAATTTATAGAATTGTGATTTCTCACAACTTATCATTTTAATGTAAGCTGAAGAAAAAATTTGAAATTTTTTGTTGATTTTTACGCTTTACTGATATAGAATACTCATATTGTGTTAAATATGAATAGAGTCCACATGGCAACTTAGCTGCATCTTTGTGCAACGAGTGAGTGGAACGAAGGAGGAAAACAAATGTATGATTCAGAGACCCTGAAAAACATGGGACAATATCGTGTGAGATTTTCCGGAAACAAAGAGGCAATTTACGACTACGACAATGGCAAGCGCTACACCTATTCCGACATGGACCACCGCGCGGACAAGCTGGCTTGGTTCCTTACAAAAAAGCTTGGCTTGAAAAAAGGCGATAGAATTGGCTTTTGCGCCACAAACTCAGTCGCTTTCTTCGACGCCTACTACGTCACCTTCAAAACCGGCATCATCATCACCACCTACAATTGCCTTCTCAAGGAGAAGGAACTGTTTTTCCTTATCGAAAATGAAGCTCCCAAGGTCATCATTTACTCCCAAGAATTCGCCGCAACCATCGACGCCCTCCGCAAGGACGGCTTTAAGCAGGAATTCATCTGCGTTGATGAAAAAGGCTTTAACGACAACTACTCCTATGCCGAAATAATGGCACTTGAAAGCATTGGACCCTTGGACGACGTCACCTTAGACTACGAGGACATCCAAATGCTTATACATACCGGCGGAACCACCGGAAAACCCAAGGCTGCGATGATGTCCTTCCGTTCGCTTTTCTATAACGCCATCATCGAAAACCTTTACCTCCAAGTCAGCGAAAACGACACCTGCCTGCTCACACTGCCCCTGTTCCACACCGCGGGCTGGAACGTTCTCACCCTTGCAACTCTTGTTGCCGGCGGCAAGCTTATCGTTATGCGCGGCTTTAACCCTGACAACATCTTTGAAATAATTGAGGACGAGAAGCCCACCATCAACATCTCCGTCGAAACCATGTTTAAGGCTTTGGCGTTCTTCCCCCAGTTCGAAACCGCTGATTTTTCCTGCTTCCGCTTTATGCTGACCGGCGCTGCGCCCACAGGCAAGGAGCTTTTGGAGGTCTATTGGGAAAAGGGCGTAAAAATGGTCAACGCCTACGGCATGACCGAAATCGGACCCAACAACATGTGCCACCCCATCGGTCTTATGACCATCGACGACGTCCGCAAAAAATGGAACTCCTGCGGCAAGCCCGCCCCCTTTAACCAAATTCGCTTTCTCGACGAAAACGGAAACGAAGTCAAGCGCGGTGAGCGCGGCGAGCTGGTTTTCACCGGCAAGCTGCTGTTTTCCGGCTATTGGAACAACCCCGAGGCAAGCGAAAAAATGCTCCATGACGGCTGGGTTCGCTCCGGCGACATGGGCTACCTTGACGAGGATGGCTTCTGCTACATTAGCGGCCGCAAGAAAAACATGTTCATCTCCGGCGGCGAAAACATCTTCCCCCAAGAAATCGAGGACGTTATCATGACCATCCCCGGCATCTGGGAAGCCTGCGTCGTTGGCGTTCCCGACCACAAATGGGGCGAGGTCGGCAGAGTTCTCATCGTGGCTGACCCCTCCGAAAACGTCACAAGAGAAAAAATCATCTCAAAGGTTCGGGAAGAAATGTCCAGCATCAAAATCCCCAAATACGTCAGCTTTGTGGACGAGGTTCCAAAAAATGCCGTCGGAAAGCGTGACCTTAACCTTTTGAAGGAGCTTTTTGGCAAAGCTGAGGACTAAGCCCACAAAAAATCATCACTTTCACCAAAAAACCGATGATTTTACTTGACATCAATATTATCCCATGATAGACTAACAAGGCCGCATTGAAGGGGCACAAGTGAGGTTTTCCTCCGCCCATAGAGCGAGACTCCGAGAGAGGTAGGTGCAAGAGATTATGAAGCACGCAATTATTGAAACAGGCGGTAAGCAATACCGTGTTGCCGAGGGCGACGTTGTTTTCATCGAAAAACTAAACGTTGAAGCAGGCGATGCCGTTACCTTTGACCGCGTTTTGGCAGTCATTGACGAAACAAATTCCATTTTCGGTTCCCCCGTCATCGAGGGCGCAAGCGTCAGCGCAAGCGTTGTCAAGAACGGCAAGGAAAAGAAAGTTCGCGTATTCAAAATGAAGCCCAAAAAAGGCTATCGTCTTACTAAGGGTCACAGACAACCCTATACGCAAGTACAAATCGGTACAATCACCGCATAATTCCCGCTCATTATTTGACACATGGAGGTGTAAAGCATGGCACATAAAAAAGGAATGGGCTCCACAAGAAACGGCCGCGACAGTGAGTCAAAGCGTCTTGGACCTAAGAGAGCCGATGGTCAATTCGTCCTCGCCGGCAACATCCTTGTCAGACAGCGCGGGACCAAAATCCACCCCGGTACCAACGTGGGCCGCGGCGGTGATGACACTCTTTTCGCCCTTAAGGACGGAACAGTGAGGTTCGAGCGCTTAGATAAGGACCGTAAGAAAGTTTCTGTCTACGAAGAACTGGCACAGTAAGCTTTTGAATTGGGTGGGCGATTTGCCTGCCCAATTTTTTTCTGTTAATTCTTCAATACGCAGAGTATAATATGTCAGCAGTCGATGAAAAATCGACACAATATTTTAACTAAGGAGATACAATGGCAGTAAGCTTTATCGACAAAGCCACAATCTCTGTCCGCGCAGGTCGCGGCGGAGACGGTGCGGTTGCTTTTCACAGAGAAAAATATGTCCCGGCAGGCGGTCCCGATGGCGGCGACGGCGGCCGCGGCGGCAGCGTCATAGTTGTTGCCGACGACAATCTTTCAACCCTTATGGATTTTCGCTACAAGCGTAAATATGTCGCCCCCTCAGGCGTTGGCGGTCAGGGTAACCGCTGCAGCGGAAAAGACGGGGAGAGCATCACAATTCGTGTTCCCCGTGGCACCCTTATCCGCGACAAGGAAACAAACGGCATCATCCGCGACATGTCCGACTCCACCCCCTTTGTCCTTGTTCGTGGCGGCAGAGGCGGCTGGGGCAACCAGCATTTTGCAACGCCCACCCGTCAAATTCCCCGCTTTGCAAAGCCGGGCATGGAGGGCGAAGCCCGGGAGGTGGTTTTGGAGCTTAAGCTTCTTGCGGACGTGGGGCTTGTGGGCTTCCCCAATGTGGGAAAATCCACCCTGCTTTCCGTGGTTTCAAAGGCACACCCAAAAATCGCCAACTACCACTTCACAACCCTTTTCCCAAATCTTGGCGTTGTCTACATCGGCGAGGGCAGCTCCTTCGTCATGGCGGACATCCCCGGAATTATCGAAGGCGCCAGCGAGGGCGCGGGACTGGGACACGATTTTCTTCGCCATATCGACCGCTGCCGTCTGCTTGTTCATCTTGTGGACGTTTCGGGAAGCGAGGGTCGTGACCCCATCGAGGACTTTGAGGCAATCAACAACGAGCTGCGCGAATACAGCCCCGAGCTTGCCACAAGACCTCAAATAGTTGTTGCAAACAAATGCGACCTGCTGCCCCCGGACAGCGACGCAATCGAAAAACTCCGTACCTACGTTGAAAAACAGGGCTACGAATTTTTCCATATGTCCGCAGTTACCCATATGGGCACCCGTGAGCTGATGCAGGCAACCTCCGCAAGACTTGTGAGCCTTCCTCCCGTCACGGTTTACGAAGCGGATTACGTGAAGCCGGAGCCTGTTATCGACACCTCTGAGGACGTTCTCATCGAGCAATACGAGGATGTTTGGATTGCCGAGGGTCCTTGGCTTGAAAAGCTGGTGGCAACGGTCAACTTCTCCGATTACGAATCGCGCATGTACTTTGACCGCCTGCTCCGTGAATCCGGCATTTTCGAGCGCATGGAGGAAATGGGCATCAAGGACGGCGACACCGTCAGCATCTACAACCTTGAATTCGAATACCGCTCATAAGGCTTTTTGACGGCAATAATAGAAAAATGGTGCTAATTACAAGTATTATCCTGTAATTGGCACCATTTTTTTCGTGCAATTTAGGGCAGTTATTTCATGCCGTTTTCGTAAGCCTGAATCATCTTGCGAACCATTTGTCCGCCGACGCTACCTGCCTGACGGGAGGTCAGTTCACCATTATAGCCCTGAGCAAGGTTTACGCCGACCTCGTTTGCAGCTTCCATCTTGAAGCGGTTCATAGCTTCACGTGCGTTGGGGTTAACCAAATTACCTGTCTTTGACATAATTTTCAACTCCTTTTTCTTTCTTAATAAATCTTCTTGGGCTGTTTTATCGCCCGAAGATATCTTTGCCTGCAAGAATTCATATATACTATTATCACTGCTTGTAATTTTTGGATGAAAATTAAAAATCAATTAGACAAATGTCCGAATATATCAAGGCTTATCCACATACATATTACTAATCTTCATTCTTAGGGGGTACAGGTATGACTGAAAGCAGAATATACGAGGATATTGCGCTCCGCACCGGAGGGGATATATATGTTGGAATTGTGGGACCTGTGAGAACAGGAAAATCAACCTTTATTAAAAGGTTTATGGAAACGCTGGTCATCCCGAACATCGAAAATGTTTATGTGCGGGAGCGCGCCCGTGACGAGCTTCCCCAGTCCGGTTCGGGAAAAACCGTAATGACAGCCGAGCCGAAATTTGTACCCGAGGACGCAATTTCCCTGCGCCTTGGAACGGATGCGGAGCTTTCTGTGCGGCTGATTGATTGCGTGGGCTACATGGTTCCCGGCGCTGTGGGGCAGCTTGAGGACGGACAGGAGCGGCTGGTTACAACTCCTTGGTTCGACCATGAGATACCCATGACGGCGGCGGCAGAGGAGGGGACACGCCGTGTAATCCGCGACCACTCCACGGTTGGGCTGCTCATCACAACCGACGGCTCAATTTGCGGAATTCCGCGGGAGGATTACATTGAGGCGGAGGAGCGTGTTGTTTCGGAGCTGAACGAAATCGGCAAGCCGTTTTTGATTTTGCTGAACAGCGCCGAGCCAAATTCCCACAGCGCTCAGGCACTTCGTGAGGAGCTTACGGAAAAATACGGCGTTGCCTGTGTTTGCGTCAGTTGTCCCGCGCTCACGGAGGAGGACATTGAGAACATTATGAAAAAGCTGCTCTGCGAATTCCCGGCCGAGGGCTTTTCCGTATATATTCCCGAATGGGCACAGGCTCTGCCAATGGAGCACGAGATAAAATGTGAGCTGTATGAAAAAATCGCAGAGGCGTCTCGGGACGTAAAAAAGCTTAAGGACGCCGCCCGCCTTGCGGCTTGCCTTGGCGAAATGGAAATGATAAGCGAAGTCACCGTCAGCGATATGCTGCTGGGCAAGGGCTGCTTTTCGGTTAAAATTGAGCTGCCAAGAGAGCTTTATTACAAAACCATCAGCAGCGAGAGCGGACTTGAAATCACAAACGACGGCGAGCTGATTGCTCTGCTCTGTGAGCTTTCAAAAATGAAAACCGAGTACGATAAGGTGAGCGGAGCCCTGCGGGATGTGCGGGAAAAGGGCTATGGGCTTGTGCTCCCAACGCCGGATGAAATGGTGTTGCAGGAGCCGGAAATTGTTCGCCACGGCGGGCGCTACAGCGTTATGCTCCGTGCGGGAGCGCCGGCGATACATATGCTGAAAACCACGGTTGAAACCGAGGTTTCCCCGGCTGTGGGCGGGGAGCGTGCCTCTGAGGAAATTTTGGGCTTTTTGCTTCAAAATTTCGAGGGCGACGCTTCAAAAATTTGGGAGTCCAATATTTTCGGAAAATCCATGTACGATATTGTGGGCGAGGGCTTGACGGCAAAGCTGAAAAAGGTTCCCGAGGAAACGGGGCTAAAGCTTCGCAACGCCCTGCAAAGAGTGATTAACGAGGGCAGCGGCGGGCTGATTTGTATAATACTTTAATGGTGAACACGAAACGCATGGCTTGCAATGTAGCGAGCCATGCGTTTGCTTGGCTTTTCCAAAAGTATGTATTGAATATATGGCTTTTCGGGCTTGGGCAAAGGCTCCGGCAGGCGATATTCAAAGCTTTCTCCGGCGGCGCTTCGAAATTGCAAGACGTCGCCGTCGCTTTCGCAAATTATTGTACCGTCCAAATCCGTGCGGAAGGATTTTATATCGGCGTCCCGAAGTCGGCTTAATACAGCATCGTGGGGGTGCCCGTATTTGTTGTCAAGACCGCAGGAAATAATGGCGACCTTGGGTTCGCACTCATAGAGCAGGCGATAGCCGGTGGAGGTTTCACTGCCGTGGTGACCGATTTTTATAACCGTGGCGCGGAGGTCAAAATCGCTTTCCAAAATATCATCTTCGCTTTCCCGCTCCGCGTCGCCCATGAAAAGAAAAACGCTTTCGCCATAGCTTATCCGCAATACAAGAGAAGTATTATTTATGTTTTCGTATTTTCTTTGGGGGCCCAAAATTTCCACAACTGCCGTTCCCAGCTTAAAACTATAGCCGGTTTCGGGAACGCTTAATTCCAAATTTTTGGCGTCCAGTGCATCGAGAAAATCATCAAAAGCGTTGCTGTCATAGCTTTTAAGGGGAGCCAAGACAGTTCCGCACTCTGCATAGCGGAGCGCGCCCACAAGCCCGCCCACGTGATCCTCGTGGGCGTGGGTGCAGACAAGATAATCAAGCTTTTTAAGCCCCAGCTTTTCAAGATAGGAATAGACAAGCTCTCGGTCGCCCACGTTTCCGCCGTCGATGAGCATTGCTTTATCGTCGCAAATGATTAGGCTGCAATCCGCCTGCCCAACATCTATGTAGTGCACCTCAAACGCCCCGTCCTTTGCTCGGGCGCAAAGGGGAGCGCGGCTGAAAATAAGTAGAACCAGAATAATTGATACTAAACGCCTTTTCATTGAAAACCTCCAAAATTAACTGCTGATTTTTGTGCATCAACAGTATAACCAAGGAGACGGGAGGATTTTGTCGAGCCTTGGCAGATTTGGAAGCTTTTTCCTGTTTTCTTAATTATTTCGCGGCAAATAATTAAGCTTTGGGGCGATATTCATTGACAATACTGCCCTGACGTTGTAAAATTCATAGGCGAGCAGGTTGAGCGACCGCGGGCACAGACCGAAAGGTCGTGCGTGAGGAAAGTCCGGGCTCCATAGGGCAAGGATAACGGGTAACGCCCGCCGAAGGCAACTTCAGGAAAAGTGCAACAGAAATAAACCGCCGCGCGTTTTGCGCGGTAAGGATGGAAAGGTGAGGTAAGAGCTCACCCGACGGCTGGGAACAGTCCGCCGCTGTAAACTCTATCCGGAGCAACACCGTGGGAGAACACATGGTCTGCCCGACCGTTCTCAGGAGGTGGCTTGAGCGCAGTGGCAACGCTGCGCCTAGATAGATGGTCGTTCACGACAGAATCCGGCTTATAGACCTACTCGCACCTATTAAAACCGCGTCTGCAAATTGCAGACGCGGTTTTGTTATCCTTATTCACCCTTGTATTTTTTTCTCGTGGCAATTCCGCCCCTAATGTGCCGCTGGGATTTGTTGTATTCCAGTAGCTCCTTCACCTGCAAAAACAAAAGTCTGTCCGCAAGCTGCAGCCGCTCTGTAAGGTCCTTATGTACGGTGGATTTGCTGATGCCGAAGTGCTGGGCGGTGGATCTTACTGTGGATTTGTTAGCAATAATATGCTTGGCAAGCTCAATAGCTCTTTCCTCTATGTTTTCCCTCACAAGACATCCCTCCCGGAAAATTTGTCTCCGTAGAACAATCTATGCCGGAAGGGAAGGGGATTATGCTATTATTTATGGGCG
>JAVVZC010000018.1:0-14620 GCA_036650755.1 Oscillospiraceae bacterium | reverse complement strand
CGGGAAATAAGCACCGTCACCATCATGGACATCCCGGAAATTGCCGACTGGTTGACAGGCGGTGAACTGCTGATTGCCGGTGTTCTTTTTCAACAGTGCTTTTCAAGGGAGTTTGTGGATATACTGATGCAAAAGGGCATTGCGGGCATTGTAACAAAGAAAAAGTTCATCGAACAAATCCCGCCCGCTCTTTTCAAATACTGCGACGAAATTGGCTTTCCCGTTATCCTTGCGCCGGCGGATTGTAACTGGGTACAAATCATGAACCCAATTCTTAACTACATTGTACAAAAGCCCTATCTCATTATAGATGAAGCGCAAAAGTTTCACGACATGCTGATGCGTGCCATGATAGACGGGGTTTCTCTCTCCGAAATCTGCACAAAAATCCACGAAACAGCGGGGCTTAGCCTTGCCGTTGTGGATAACGACCTCTACCTAGTCGGTTTTTCCGATAATCTGGATTGGAAGCAGCTCACCCGAAACCTAAATTCGGGTACGATGCAATATTCGGGTCTCCATTTCGAAACGCTTGACGACAACCGCGTCTATATCTATTCCTACACAAACCTGCTGCTCCGCTCCATTCAGCGAAAGCTTCTGTTTTACCCCGTCACTCTTAACCACGTCAAATACGGCTATGTGGTGCTGGCTCAAAACGACAGCATAGCGGAGCCGAACGCTTTGGAGCTTACAAAAATTCAGCAGTTTGGACTTTTTGTTGCCCTCAACTCCACAAAGCAAAACGAAATAAGCAACGCCACCCGCCGCTTTAACGGACTTTTAATGGACCAGCTGCTGCAAGAAGCGGATCTCTCCCAAGAGCGGGCAGAGGCGCTCCTCGCCCCCATGGGCAAAAAGCTGCACCGTCAATATTACGCCGTTCAGTTTTTATATGAGGAAACGGCAAGCCTTGGTAGCTTTGTCCAGCGCAACAACAAAATCGGTCAGTTTCACGCTCAGTTGGAGCAAAAAATCGTGAGCAGCGGGCACATTCTAATCTTTGAAACCTCCAACTCACAAATTTTGCTCATCCCCTATCCCAGCGAGGATTTGGACACTCTCCTGTTTCAGCTGCGCAACATTTTCCTTGAAACCACCTATCTCCCCGCCGTTTACATCGGCATCAGCGACCCCACTCCCCTGCCTGAAATCAAAAACGCCTTTCAGCAATCCCGCCATGCCGCCAACTACTCCCTCTCCGTTAAAAGCGACAAGGCATATTGCAAATATTCCGATTTGGGCATTCTGAAATTCTTCATGGACAACGAGGGCAGGCTGGACGAGCATTTTTTAAGAGATATTTACGAGAGCTACATCAGTCCCCTTCTTCGTCACGACAAAAGCCATCACACCGATTTGCTTCCCACCTTGGAGCTTTACATCAGCAACAACTGCTCAAAAACCAACACGGAAAAGCAGCTTTTTATCCACAAAAACACCCTCCGCGCAAGGCTTTCCACCATCAACAAAATTCTTGGCTGCGATGTTGACAATATGGAGGATTTGTTCAAAATTCAACTGGCGCTAAAGCTCCGATATTTTTTCGACGCCAACTAGGAATACAAAAAATGCAGGTCATTTGACCTGCATTTTTTTGTGGCGGCTTGCCAAAGGGGGAATTATTTTCCTGCGTTCATGGCGAGATAGGCGTTTATGAAGCCGTCGATATCCCCGTCCATTACGGCGTTTATGTTGCCGTTTTCGAAGTTTGTGCGGTGATCCTTGGCAAGGGTATAGGGCATGAAAACATAGGAGCGGATTTGACTGCCCCACTCGATTTTCATTTGGACGCCCTTGATGTCCTCGATTTTTTCAAGATGCTGCCGTTCTTTGATTTCCGCAAGGCGGGAGCGAAGCATGCTCATGGCATATTCACGGTTTTGGTGCTGACTGCGCTCTGTTTGGCAGGAGACAACAACCCCGGAGGGGATGTGGGTGATGCGGATGGCGCTTTCGGTTTTGTTGACGTGCTGACCGCCCGCTCCGCTGCTGCGATAGGTGTCCACCTTTAAATCCTCGGGGCGGATTTCCATTTCTGTTTCGTCGGTGATTTGGGGCATGACCTCAACCGCCGCAAAGCTTGTGTGGCGGCGTCCCGAGGAGTCAAAGGGTGAAATTCGCACAAGGCGATGAATTCCGTTTTCGCTTTTGAGGAAGCCGTAGGCATTTTCGCCGTCGATGGAGATTGTGGCGCTTTTAAGCCCCGCCTCCTCGCCGTCAAGGTAGTCAAGAACCTTGAAGGTGAAGCCGTGGCGCTCGGACCAGCGCATATACATGCGGTAGAGCATTTCCGCCCAATCCTGAGCCTCCGTGCCGCCGGCGCCCGCGTGGAAGGACATGATTGCGCCCGCGGAATCGTGCTCCCCGGCAAGGAAGGTGGTAAGGCGGATTTCATCAATTTTATTTGTGAGTGCGGAAAAGCCTTGGGTCAGCTCCTCCAGCATGGACTCGTCGTTTTCCTCCAAAGCCATTTCGCAGATTGTGACAAGGTCGTCGAAGCTGTTTTCAAGCCCTTCAAAAATTTCCAGCTTGCCCTTAAGCTGCTTTGTGCGCTTTAAAACGGTTTGGGAGCGCTCCAAATCGTCCCAAAAGCCATCAAGCTGAGTTTCCGCCGTCAGCTCCGAAAGCTCACTTCTGACCTTTGAAAGCTTAAGCGCCTCGCCCAAGGCTGTAAGCTCGGGTTTAAGGTTGTTTAGTTTTACTTTATATTCTTCAAATTCCAGCATTTTTGTGTACTCCTCATTTTGTGTCCTTTATAGTATATACAAAAAGTATTGTTTTGTAAATATTTTTAAGCAAAACTCACATTCCTGCCCAAACTCTTGAAAAAAGTTTTCAATTGTGCTTTCAATTGTCATATTTGTTTGTTATAATATCTCTGACGAGTTGCGGACGCTGTGAGCGTCCGTTATAATACGTAAAATAGAGAGGAAGATTTATTGTGATTTCACATGGCAAGGATGTTAAGGTGTTTGCCGGAAACTCCAACAAACCACTGGCAGAGGGGATTTGTCGGAAGCTGGGCGTGCCCCTTGGAAATTCTGTCGCCACGGCGTTTTCCGACGGAGAGATTTCAATGTCAATCAACGAGCCTGTTCGTGGCTCCGATGTTTTTATCGTTCAGTCCACCTGCGGTCCCGTCAACAACAACCTGATGGAGCTGCTCATTATGATTGACGCAATGCGCCGTGCTTCCGCCGGCCGCATTACCGCCGTCATCCCCTATTTCGGCTACGGACGCCAAGATCGCAAGGCAAAAAGCCGCGACCCCATTTCCGCAAAGCTTGTTGCAAACCTCATCACCGAGGCGGGCGCAGACAGAGTCCTCACAATGGACCTCCACGCCGCTCAAATCCAAGGCTTTTTCGATATTCCCGTTGACAACATGATGGGCGGCCCCATCTTTGCCAACTACTACATCAACAAATTCGGTCAGGGCAGCGATGACACCATGGTCGTTTCCCCGGACGTTGGCAGTGTTGCCAGAGCTCGCAAATTCTCCCACAAAATGGGCATGGGACTTGCCATCGTTGACAAGCGCCGTGAAAAAGCAAACTCCTCCGAGGTCATGAACATCATCGGTGACGTCCGCGGAAAATCCGTCATCCTTCTCGATGACATGGTCGATACCGCCGGCAGTCTTTGCGGCGCCGCAAAGGCACTTGCCGAAAAGGGCGGAGCAAAGGACATCTACGCCTGCGCCACCCACGGCGTGCTCTCCGGCCCCGCCGTTGACCGCCTTAACAACAGCTGCATCAAGGAGCTTCTCCTTTTGGACACCATCCCCTATCCCAACGCAGTCACCTCCGACAAAATCAAATACCTTTCCGTTGACTCTCTTTTTGCCGAAGCAATTGCCCGCATCTATGAAGAAGTTTCCATCTCCTCCCTGTTCGACTAAAAAATCACGTTCCATGGTTTAAACTATATTTCACGGTGGTGACGCGGCGGATTGCTCAAATCCCGCCGCCCCGCCGTGCCGCGGCTCAAAAGCTTCCAAGCGGTGAAAGGACTTTTACAGCAATGTTTCTAAAAAGCAAAATGGGCGGTGCCTCCTGGCTTGTTGTTTTTCTCGGCAATCCGGGCGACAAATACAGCGGAACCCGCCACAATGTGGGTTTTATGACCGCCGACATTCTGGAAAAGCGTGAAAACCTCAAAATCAGCCGCCTCCGTTTCTCCGCCTTAACCGCCAGCTGCACCCTTGGCGGCGAAAAAGTCCTCCTTATGAAACCACAAACCTATATGAATCTTTCGGGCGACGCCGTTGCTCCCGCCGCGGCGTTCTACAAACTTCCGCCGGAGAGAATTATCGTCGTCTGTGACGACGTTGCGCTACCCTTGGGCAAGCTTCGCATTCGGGCGAAGGGCTCCAGCGGCGGGCACAACGGGCTGAAAAGCATCATCTCACGTTTGGGAACCGACGCTTTCCCCCGCATCAAAATCGGTGTTGGCGCCCCCGACCACGACATGATTGACTGGGTTCTTGGCAAATTTTACGGCAAGGACGCCGACACCATTGCAAATTCCTGCAAGCTGGCGGCGGATGCCATCTCTAGTCTCATTTGCGAAGGTACCGATAAAGCCATGAACAAATTCAACTAACAGCGGGAGCTTTTTCCCGCTGCTTTTTATTTTTGGCAAGACCCGTAAAAAAGGTCACGCCGTGCTTTGCGGCCTCACCTTAATCCTCCGAAAAGGTTGTGAATTCCATGAAAATCACCGAAACCGCAGCATTTTTAGACAGCTTCTCAAAGGGTAAAAACACCCGCGCTCAAAACTATTTGGGCGCCCACCCCTACGACGGCGGCGCAGTTTTTCGAGTTTTTGCCCCCAAGGCAGTTTGGGTTTCCTTGGTTTCCGACCGGAACGGCTGGGACCCAAGCCAAAACCCCATGACTCCTCTTGGCGGCGGCATTTGGGAAACAAAAATCCAAGGCTTCGAAACGCTTCAAGCCTACAAATTCGCCATCGGTGCCAAGGACGGTCAAACCCTTTGGAAATCCGACCCCTACGGTTTTTTTGCGGAGCTTCGCCCCGCCACCGCCTCAAAGCTCTACGATTTGAGTGGCTACTCTTGGGGCGACGAAAAATGGCTTTCCGCCCGCCGTGCCCGCCCCATGTACGACCGCCCCATGAACATCTATGAGCTGCACCCCGGCTCTTGGCGGCGTGGCGAAAACGGTGACTTCTTAAGCTATGACGAAATGTCAAAACAGCTTATCCCCTATGTCAAAGCTTTGGGCTTCACCCACATTGAGCTGATGCCCCTCACCGAATATCCCTTGGACGATTCTTGGGGCTACCAGTGCGTTGGCTACTTTTCCGCCACCTCCCGCTTCGGCACTCCCCATCAGCTAATGGGCTTCATTGACGCTTGCCACAGGGCTGGGCTTGGCGTTATAATGGACTGGGTTCCCGCCCATTTTCCAAAGGACGCCCACGGGCTTGTGGAATTCGACGGCAGTCGGGTTTTCGAGTGCCGTGACCACCTTATGGCGGAGCACCCCAGCTGGGGCACCCGCATTTTCGACTTCGGTCGGGGCGAGGTTCGCAGTTTCCTCATCTCCTCCGCCCTGTTTTGGCTTGAAACCTACCACATCGACGGGCTTCGGGTTGACGCCGTTGCCTCCATGCTCTACCTTGACTACGACCGTGAGGGCAAGGCTTGGCACAAAAACGAGCACGGCGGCCGTGAAAATCTCCGTGCCGTTGAGTTTTTGCAAATGCTGAACGAAGCCTGCTTCGGCTTTGACGACAGCGTTCTCATGATTGCGGAGGAATCCACCGCTTGGCCTCTTGTCACCGCCCCCGCCTATGCGGGCGGTCTGGGCTTTAACCTCAAGTGGAACATGGGTTGGATGAACGACACCCTCCGTTACCTAAAAACCGACCCCCTTTTCCGCATGGGACAGCACCACGACCTGACCTTTTCCCTTGTTTACGCCTTTTCCGAAAACTTCATTCTTCCCCTCTCCCACGATGAGGTTGTCCACCTAAAAGGCTCCCTCATGGGAAAAATCCCCGGCACAAAATCCCAAAAGCTTGCCACAGTCCGTGCCTTTTTTGCCTACATGCTTGCCCATCCGGGCAAAAAGCTTTTGTTCATGGGCGCGGAGCTGGGTCAGGAAAAAGAATGGGACTTCGCCGGTCAGCTCCAATGGGAGCTTCTCCAAAATCCCGAAAACGCCGCCCTCCAAAGCTTTTTCGCGGCGGCGAACCGCTTCTACAAATCCTGCCGACCCCTTTGGAATTTGGACTTCGACCCCAAGGGCTTCAAATGGATTTGCTCCGAGGAGCGTGACCGCAACCTTATCGCCTTTATCCGCAAGGACAGCCACGGGCGTGAAGTCACCTTTGTCTGCAACTATTCCGGCGTTACAGCCGAAAACTTCCGCATGGGCGTTTCGGGAACCGGCAAATATGTCGCCGCCCTTTCCAGCGACGAAACTCGCTTTGGCGGTAGCGGCGCACTTTCCCAGGGTGACGAATTCTTATCAGAGCGCATCCCACATAACGGGTTTAGATATTCAATTTCCATGAACATCCCCCCACTTACCGCAGTTTTTATGTACAGAGTCCGTGTTTCTACCCCACCTAATCAAAAGAATTTGGAGGCTTAAACATGAAGAAAGAGTGCATTGCAATGCTTTTAGCCGGCGGTCAAGGCTCTCGGCTCTACGCCTTAACCAGCAAGACGGCAAAACCCATCATCCCCTTTGGCGGTAAATATCGCATCATCGACTTTCCCCTCAGCAACTGTGCAAATTCCGGCGTTGATGTTGTGGGCGTTATGACCCAATATCAGCCGCTCCAGCTGAACAGCTATATTGGCAGTGGACAGCCTTGGGATTTGGACACCCAAACCGGCGGAGTTTTCATCCTTCCCCCCTACCAAAGCTCCGGCGACAAGGGCGAGTGGTTTTCAGGAACCGCAAACGCCATCTACCAAAACATAGACTTTGTGGACATGTGGGACCCCGAATATGTTCTCATTCTAAGCGGCGACCACATCTACAAAATGGACTATTCCCGAATGCTGGCAGAGCACAAGGCGCACAACGCGGACTGCACCATCGCCGTTATCCGCGTCCCTCTGGAGGACGCCTCCCGTTTCGGCATTATGGACACCGACGAGAATGGCTACATCTCAAAATTCACCGAAAAGCCCCAGCATCCCGAAAGTGACCTTGCCTCCATGGGCATCTACATCTTCACTTGGAAAAAGCTTCGCAAATACCTTATCGACGACGAGCACAACCCAAATTCCGAAAAAGACTTTGGCAAAAACATCATCCCCGCCATGCTGAACAACGGCGAAAAGCTTTGGCCCCAGCTCTTTTCCGGCTACTGGCGGGATGTTGGCACCATCGACAGTCTTTGGGACGCCAACATGGATATGCTCTCCCCCACCCTAATCAACCTCTACGACCCCACTTGGCCCATCCGCAGTCGCAGTCCCATCAAGCCCCCCCACTACATAGGCGACAGCGCCCTCATCAGTCACAGCATCCTTACCGAGGGCTGTGATGTTCAGGGTAGCATCCAAAATTCCGTTTTGGGCAGCAGTGTCACGGTTTGTGAGGGCGCCTCGGTGAGCTACAGCATCCTCATGCCCGGCTGCACCATCGGCCCCAACGCTGTTGTGGAATACGCCATTGTGGGCGAAAATGCCCTCATCGGAAGCGGAGCCACCGTTGGCGGCGTTCCCGACGGCTTGGATAGCTGGGGCGTTGCCACCTGCGGTCCACACACCGTCATCCCGCCAAACGCGGTCGTTCCCGCCGGCTCAATGATTTATGCAGACAAGGAGGCGCAGTCATGACAGACCTTCACGGAATAGTTTATGCCTATCATTCCTCTCCCGCCTTGGGCGACCTTGTGCTTCACCGCACAGCCGCCTCACTGCCCTTTTGCTCCCGTTACAGACTTATCGACTTTGCCCTTTCCGCAATGGCAAACGCCGGCATTCGCGACGTGGGCGTCATTATGCGTCAGGACTACCAATCACTTTTGGACCATTTGGGCAGCGGCAAGGATTGGGATTTAAGCCGTGGCAGCGGCGGACTTTCCCTGCTTCCCCCCTTCGGCACCTCCGATAGCCGCAGTGCCCAATACAGCGGCTGCATCGACGCTCTCTCCGCCATGCGCACCTACATCGGTGACATCAGGCAGGAAAATATCGTCCTGTTCCGCGGCGACCTTGCCGTCAACATCGACCTTCGCCGTGTTTTTGAACAGCACAAAGCCTCGGGTGCCGAAATCACGGCGGTCTGCACCGAAAAGCCCTTTGACAGCAGTAGCAATGTCATCCGCTTTTTGCCCGACACCTCCACAAGCTCAAGACGTATGCTCTATTCCGGCACAGGCGGCGAGGGTTTGCCCTCGATGGAGGTTTACATAATCTCTAAAAAGCTACTTATAAGCTTCATAGACGATTGCCGCGCCCGTGGAAAGGTTCACTTCCACCGTGACGCTCTTGCCCACTATTTCAAGCGTGGCGGCTTTATCAACCTCTACCTCCACCAAGGCTACACCGCCCATCTCTGCTCTGTTCCCGACTTTTACTCCGCAAATATGGACATGCTAAACGGCAGTCTCCGCAGTCAGCTTTTCCCGGAAAACCGCCCGGTTTTCACACGGGGTCGCTCCTCCGTTTCCACCTATTACGGCGACTACTCCTCCGCGAAAAATTCTCTGGTTGCCGACGGCTGTTTCATTGAGGGCGAGCTTACAAACTGCGTTTTGTTCCGTGGCGTTCGGGTCAATCGGGGGGCAAAGCTTCACGACTGCATCATCATGCCCGACACCATCATCGGACGTGACGCCCGACTTTCCTGCGTTATCTCCGATAAGGACGCCACAATTTCCGACGGGCTTGTTCTCACGGGAACAAAATCCCTGCCCATTGTGGTTCCAAAGGGCAAACAACTCTAATAAAATCAACTCAAAGGGGGCATAAAATGAACGTACTCTATGTTTCGGGCGAGGCAGCGCCCTTTATCAAAACCGGCGGGCTTGCGGATGTGGCAGGCTCTCTCCCAAAAGCGCTTTGCGAAAATGGGGCGAACTGCTCCGTTATTCTCCCGCTCTACGGCGCAATAGACCCCCAATGGCGCTCAAAAATGACCTTTTGCTTCTACACCTTCGTTGACCTTGCTTGGCGGCACCAATACTGCGGGCTTTTCAAGCTGGAGCATCAGGGCGTCACCTTCTACTTTGTGGACAACGAATTCTATTTCAAGCGTGAGAGAATTTACGGCTTTGACGACGATGGGGAGCGCTTCGGCTTTTTCTCCCGAGCAGTTATCGAGCTTTTGCCCCTTTTGGACACAAAGCCCGACATCATCAACTGCAACGACTGGCAAACGGCGCTAATCCCCGTCTATCTCCGTCAGGAGCCCTCGGATTTTTACCGTGACATCAAAACCGTTTTCACCATCCACAACATAGAATATCAGGGGCGCTTTGGGGCGGACTCCGCAAGCTACGTTTTCGGACTTCCCGAAGCTCTCTACAACAGCGGCGTAATCCGCTACGACAACGACGTGAACCTTATGAAGGGCGCAATCTACATGTCAGATTACGTCACCACCGTCAGCCCCAGCTATGCCTTAGAGCTGCGTGACCCCTATTTTTCCTGCGGGCTCCATAAGGTAATCGAAGAAAACTCCTACAAATTTTCCGGCATCATTAACGGGCTTGACACCAAGCGTTATGACCCAACAAAGGACAAGAGCTTGGCAAAAACCTTTGGCCCACGAAGCCTTAAGGGCAAGGGGCTTTGCAAGGCGGCGCTTTGCCGTGAGCTGGGTCTTGACGAAAACGACGACAGCCCCATCCTCGCCTGCGTTTCAAGGCTTGTCAGCCACAAGGGCTTTGATTTGGTCACCGCCTCCCTTGACGCCCTTGCCGAAAAAAATCTCCGTCTTGTCATCCTCGGCACCGGCGACAGCGACTTCGAAAATCGCTTCCGTGACGCCGAAAACCGCTACAAGGGCAAAATTTCCGCAAGCATCATGTATTCCGAGGCACGCTCCTCTTTGGTCTATGCGGGCGCCGACATGCTCCTTATGCCATCACGAAGCGAGCCCTGCGGGCTTTCCCAAATGATTGCCATGCGCTACGGCACCGTGCCAATCGTCCACTCCGTGGGCGGGCTTCGGGACAGCGTGCTCCCCTATCGTGAGGAAGGCTCCACCGGCTTCGTATTTTACGATTACAGCTGTCAGGGCATGCTGGGCGCAATTGACGAGGCGCTGGGCGTTTTCCAAAACCCGGTGGACTGGCACGCCCTTATGCGGCGGGACATGACCGCCGACCTTAGCTGGGCAGTCTCCGCAAAGGAATACATCAGCATCTACGAGCAGCTCCTAAAACAAAGATAAAAAAAACATCTCGGCATTTTTTGAGGAAAATTCCAAATTTTTCTCCCATAGGGGAAAGGACACCTTATATATGAACCCAATCGACAGAACAGAGCTTGAAGCACAAATCCGTGATAAACTGAGCGCTCATTTCGGAAAAACGCCCGAGGAGGCAAGCCAATCGGAGATTTTCTCCGCCTGTGCCATTCTTCTCCGTGAAATGATTTCCCGAAAACGCGCCGCCTGTAACGACAAGGATAAGCGGCAGCTCCACTACCTATCCATGGAATTTCTCATGGGTCGTTCCTTGGAGAAAAACGCCTTCAATCTGGGCATTTTAGAAGAATTGCAGGCGGCACTCCAAAGCTTGGGCTTTGAGCCTTCGGAAATTTTTGAGGCGGAGCCGGACGCGGGTCTTGGCAACGGCGGCTTGGGTCGCCTTGCCGCCTGCTACATTGACAGCATGGCAACCCAAAACCTCCCCGCAACCGGCTATTCCCTCTGCTATGAGCTGGGAATGTTCAAACAGGAAATTATCGACGGTCGCCAAACCGAGCGCACGGATAACTGGACAATTTCGGCGGATAGCTGGCTTGTCCCCTGCTATGAGGATGAGGTTGAGGTTCGCTTTGGCGGCAGAGTTGAGGAAAACTGGGACGTTAACGGCAAATGCACCGCCACCATCAAGGACTACACCTCTGTTCTCGCCGTTCCTCGGGATATGCTCATCTCCGGCTACAAAACCGACAGGGTGAACACCCTCCGTCTTTGGGACGCAAAATCCACAAAATCCCTTGATATGCGTCTGTTTTCCAGCGGCGAATACGTAAAATCCATGGAACAGCGCACCTTGGCGGAGGTCATCACAAAAATCCTTTACCCCGCCGACGACCATGTTGAGGGCAAAATTCTCCGCCTTAAACAGCAATATTTCTTCGTTTCCGCAACAGCCCAATCCATTGTTCGGGCGCACCGCAAGCAATTCGGCACCGTCAAAAACTTCAGTGAATACCACATTTTCCAAATTAACGACACCCACCCCACCCTTATCATCCCCGAGCTTATCCGCATTTTCATGGACGAGGACGGTTTGGGCTGGGACGAAGCAATGTCCATCGTTTCAAGCTGCGTTGCCTACACCAACCACACAGTTATGTCCGAAGCCTTGGAATGCTGGCCCCGTGAGCTAATCGAAGCCCAGCTTCCCCGAATTTGGCAGGTTATCCGCGAGCTTGATTTGCGTCGGCAAAAATATCTTGCCGACGCCTTCCCCGGTGACAACGACGCAATTTTGCGCAACCTTATCGTCGCAGAGGGCAAGGTTCACATGGCAAACATCTGCACCGCTGTGTGCTCCCGTGTTAACGGCGTTTCCGCCCTTCACAGCAACATCCTGACCCACTCGCTTTTCCGTGATATCTACAGCAAAACCCCCGAAAAATTCTGCAACGTCACAAACGGCATCGACCACCGCCGCTGGCTTTCACAAATCAACCCGGAGCTTCACAACCTTGTAACAGAGCTTTTGGGCGGCGACGATTACCTTCTTCATCCCCAGCGTCTTGCCGATTTGGAAAAATTCGACAATGACAGCGGCGTCTTGACAAGGCTTGAGGAAATTAAGCTAAGCAACAAGCTTTCCCTCCAAAAATTTGTAAATCGTGAGGACAATTTCCTTCTGAACACCGACGCAGTTTTGGACGTTCAGGTGAAGCGGCTCCACGAATATAAGCGCCAGCTTTTGTGCGCAATGCTAATCACTAGGCTTCAACAGCGCATTCACGACAACCCCAACGCCGACTTTTTGCCCCGCTGTTTTGTTTTTGGAGCAAAGGCGGCAATCAGCTACAAAATCGCAAAGCGCATCATCCGCCTAATCTGCTCTCTCGCCGCCGACGTGAACTCCGACCCCCTTTGCCGCGGCAAGCTGCAGGTGGTGTTTTTGGAAAACTACCGTGTTTCCGTTGCGGAAAAGCTGATGCCCGCCGCCCAAATTTCCGAGCAAATTTCAACGGCAGGCAAGGAGGCAAGCGGCACGGGCAACATGAAGCTCATGATGAACGGAGCACTCACAATCGGCACCATGGACGGTGCGAATGTGGAAATGTTTGAGCGCCTTGGCGACGAAAACATGTTCATCTTCGGGCTTCGGGCACAGGAGGTCGCAGACCTTAAGGCAAGGGGCTATTCGCCCTTGGAGCTTTACAACAACAGCGAAAACACAAACCGTGTGCTAAAGCGCTTCAGCCTTGGCTTTGCCGATGGCGAGAGCTATTCCGACCTTGTCTCCCGCCTTGTTTACGGCGGCGACGAATATATGCTTCTTGCCGACTTTGAAAGCTACGCCGCCTGCCACGACAGGCTCTATGCCCTAATGTCCGACACCCGCGCCCGTTCCGCCGTCTCCCTGCGCAACATCGCAAGAAGCGGAATTTTCGCCGCGGACAGAGCAGTTATGGAATATGCGGAAAAAATTTGGAAGCTCTAAAATCAAAACATTTTCAGCGGGTCAGCATTCTCATGGATGCTGACCCGCTGATTTTTTTGCGCCCCTTTGTTTATTGTTTGGGCGTTGACAGATTGCAACGCAATTTTCACCCGGGGGCTAATATAATGCGTTTATGAAAACAATTTACGTGGACGATTTGTTTCTTTTGAATTTGGCAATCAACTACTTCATTCTTTTGGCAACGGCGAAGCTTTGCGCCCTGCCCTATCGGCGGCTGCGCTTTGGGCTTGGGGCGGCTTTTGGCGGGATTTATGCGGTTTTGGTTTTGCTTCCGGGGATGAATTTTCTTGCACAGCCGATTTTAAAGCTTGCCTTGGGGGCGGCAATTACCCTCATCGCCTTTGGGGACGCCAAAAAGATTTTGAAGCCCTTTGTGGCTTTTCTCGCGGTTTCCGCCGCCTTTGGCGGGGCGATTTTCGCAATCTCCATGCTGGGCGGCGGCAGCTTGGAGGGGGGCTTTTACATAAACGCGGACCTTAAGGTTCTGCTCCTCTCCTTTGCGATTTGCTACTTTTCAATCACCTTGGTTTTTGACCGTTTGGTTCAAAGACGGGGTCGGGAAACCATGGCTGTCCGCATTGAGCTTTGCGGCAAAAGCGTGGAATTCACCGCCCTGCGGGACACGGGAAACCAGCTTTTTGACCCTGTCAGCGGGCTTCCCGTGATGGTTGCGGGCAGGGACGCCGCCGCCGCGCTGTTGCCGCCCTTTGCCTTTGAAGCCCTAAATCGGGGGGCGACGGAGCTTTTGCAGTCCCTTGGGCAGGATGCCGCCTTGGGCGCAAAATTTCGTCTGGTGCCCTACTCCGCCCTTGGGCTGAAAATGGCGCTGTTGCCGGTTTTTCGCCCGGATGTGCTCATCATCAACGGCAAGGCGGAGAAAAACCTGCTGGTGGGGCTTTCGCCCATGAATTTATGCAAAGACGGTGACTTTTCGGCGGTTATATAGCAATATCACTCGATATTAAAGCAGTAGTGGGAATTAACGGAAGATTGGAGATTTTTCATATGGAGCAAAAAACCTTTGGACTGAGCACAAAATTTTATCTGGCACTGCGGAAAACCCTGATGCGTTTCGGGCTTTCCCGCCCCCCAGCCGTCCACTACATCGGGGGCAGTGACATTTTGCCGCCGCCCCTGAACAAGGAGGCGGAGCAGGAGGCGATTGAGCTTTTGGACGCCGGGGATTTGGAGGCAAAGCAGCTTTTGATTGAGCACAATCTTCGGCTGGTGGTCTACATTGCGCGGCGCTTTGAGAACACCGGCGTGGGGCTGGAGGACTTGATTTCCATTGGCACAATCGGGCTTATCAAGGCGATTAACACCTTCAAAATGGACAAGAAAATAAAGCTTGCCACCTATGCCTCCCGCTGTGTGGAGAACGAAATTTTGATGTATCTCCGCAAAATCAGCTCACAAAAAACCGAGGTTTCCTTGGACGAGCCTTTAAACACGGACTGGGACGGCAACGAGCTGCTGCTCTCCGACGTTTTGGGCAGCGACGGGGAGGAAATTTCCCGCCCCTTGGAGGAGGACGCGGACAGGCGTATGCTGATGGACGCCGTGGACGGCTTGGACGAGCGGGAGCGGATGATTATCATCATGCGCTTTGGGCTTTGCGGCTCCACGGAATACACCCAAAAGGAGGTCGCCGACCTGATGGGCATTTCCCAATCCTACATAAGCCGTTTGGAAAAGCGGATAATCTCCCGACTTCGCCGTGAGATGAGCCGTCAAATAAGAT
>JAVVZC010000017.1:0-14623 GCA_036650755.1 Oscillospiraceae bacterium | reverse complement strand
CACTGCGGCGTGGACGACGCCATCGGCTACGCGGGGCTTGCCGCCTATCGGCAGGAGCTTGCCTCCGACGGCTCTGAGGTTTTGCTTGTGGACTCCGGCGACGCAATCCAAGGCGCGCCCATCGGCGGGCTTTCCAAGGGCGAAACCATCATTGAAATCATGAACGAAATGGGCTACGCTGTGGCAATTCCCGGCAACCACGAATTCGACTACGGCACCGACCGCTTGCTTGAGCTTTCAAAGCTGGCAAAATTTCCCTACCTCTCCGCAAACTTCGTAAACGCCGAAACCGGGGAGAAAATTTTTGAGCCCTATGCGCTTAAAGACGTGGCGGGCGTGAAAATCGGCTTTGTGGGCGTCACCACTCCCCTCACCCTGACCAGCAGCAACCCCGCCGGCTTTAAAAACGAAAAAGGCGACTACATCTATGGCTTCATGTCCGACGAGGACGGCACAAAGCTTTATGAGGCGGTTCAAAAAGCCGTCAACTCTGCCCGAAAAGAGGGTGCTGATTATATTGTTGTACTCAGCCATCTTGGCATCGGCACCGTTGACGAGCCCTACACCTCAAACAGCCTTATTGAACACTGCTCCAACATTGACGCCGTGCTTGACGGGCACACCCACCAAACCGTCTCCCAAGCCAAGGTTTTGGACAAGGACGGCAAGGAGGTTTTGCTGACCCAAGCGGGCACAAAGCTTGACAACATCGGCGAGCTTCACATCGGCACCGATGGTGCCCTGCGCAGCAAGCTTGTTTCAAGCTATGAAAAAAAGGACCCCGCCACCGACGAATTTGTCAAAGCAATCCAAGCCAAATACGCGGAATTTCTCAGTCAAAAGGTTGCCAAAACGGCAAACGAGCTGACAATTAACGACCCCCTAAGCGGTGCCCGAGTTATCCGCAACGCCGAAACAAACCTTGGCAATCTCTGCGCCGACGCCTATCGCGCCGCGGGAAAAACCGACATTGCTATTATTAACGGCGGCGGCGTTCGCGCCCAGCTGCCAAAGGGCGACATCAACTACAACGACATTTTGTCCGTGTTCCCCTTTAGCAACGGGCTTTGCACAATTGAAGCCTCGGGGCAGGAGATTTTGGACGCCTTGGAGCACGGTGTACGGCTTCTTCCCGAGGAAAACGGCGGATTTTTGCAGGTTTCCGGGCTTAGCTTTGTGCTTGACCCCGCCATTCCCTCCCCCGTTCGTGTGGACGCCGAGGGCAACTTTGTCTCCATTGAGGGCGCGCGGCGGGTCAGCGATGTGCTGGTTGCGGGAAAGCCCCTTGAACCCACAAAAACCTACACCCTTACCAGTCACTCCTTCCTTATCAAAAACGGCGGCGACGGCTTTACAATGTTTATGGACAACAAGCTTTTGCAGGACGGCTTTGTGGAGGACTACATTTCCCTTATCGACTATTTAGCCGGTGACTACAGCAAAAACCCGGAGCAATACAAGGAGCCCTTCGGCGAAGGTCGCATCACCGCGAAGCAGCCCTGACGGCATAAATAAATTCTAGCCAAAATGTACTTTTTCTCCAATTTTTTTGTGCAATAGCCCTTAAGTGTTCAAATCCGATTGACTATTTATGTGCGGAATGCTATATTTATAAGATGTTAAGTCTGGTTTTTTTATCGCCATTTACCCGCACTGTTGCTATTTAAAAATTCTTTTTAAATATTTGAGGAGGAAAACATGGATTACAAAAAACTGTTTGAAACAGAACTCTCGGGCGACGCCGTCAAGGCATGGAGAGCTCAGGGCAAAAAAGCTCTCGGTGTTGTTTGCTGCCACGTCCCGGAGGAAATCCTGCACGCGGCAGGGGTTATGCCCGTCCGTTTGAAGGCAAGCGGCTGCACCGACAGCAGTCAGGCGGAGGCTTGGATGTCCAGCTTTAGCTGTAGCTTTGCCCGCTCCATTCTCCAATACCTTATGGACGGCACCTATCAGCTCGACGGCGTTGTCAGCTCCGACGGCTGCGCCATGGCAACTCGGCTTTTCGACAACTTTAAGTATCTGAACGAAAAGGAAGGCTGGGGCAAAAGCTTCTATTTCCTCAACGCTCCCCGCACCTCCGGCAATCTCAGTGTGGACTTCTACCGTGATGAGCTGAACATTTTCATCCAATATTTGGAAGAATTTTCCGGCAACAAGGTCACAGAGGACGCCCTGCGCCACTCTGTTGAGCTTTACAACGAGGCACGCCGTCTCACAATGGAAATGTATGAGCTTCGCAAGGCAGACCACCCCGTTTTAACCGGCGAGGAAGCGCTTAAAGTCACTCTCGCCTTCACAGAGCTGCCTGTTGAGGACTACATAGAAATGATGAAGTCCTACCTTGCCGACCTTAAAAAACGCGAACCCCTAACAGGCTATCGTGCCCGCTTCGTCGTCATCGGCTCCGCCTTGGACGACCCCGAATACCTTAAAATAATCGAGAACAAGGGCGGTCTTGTGGTTGGCGACGTGCTCTGCTTTGGCAGCCGTCCCTTCGAAAAGCAATGCGTCCTTGACAACAATGATGTTGTTGGCTCTCTCGCCAAATATTACCTTGAGCGCATCGTCTGCCCCCGAATGGTGGACTCCCGTGTTGCTCTCCACCACGAGGTTGTCAATGTGGCAAAGGAATACAAGGCAGACGGCGTTATCTATGCAAAAATGCAAAACTGCGAGGTTTGGGGCGCCGAGAATTTCCTGCTTAACGCGGACCTTGACGAGGCAAAAATCCCCTACCTCATCGTTCAGCGCGAAGAAAACCTTTCGAATGCGGGTCAGCTCGAAATCCGAGCCGAAGCCTTCATCGAAATGGTTGAAAAGGAGGGCTAAATCATGGCTGACAAGAAAGAACTCATCCAAGCGGTTGTTGACGGAAAAATGTCCGTTGTTGACTTCATCTGCGAAACAGCAGAACAAACCTACGCCCGTGCAGAGGTCAAAAACCCCGATATCCTCTGGTCCATGGACGCCATGCTTGCCCACTGGCACTGGATTCGTGACGCTCACAAAAACGGCAAAAAAGTCATTTTCTTCGGCGGCCCCGTCCCCGTGGACATCATCTATGCCTTCGATTGCGTACCCTTTTACATGAACATGCTCCCCACCCGCCTTTCCACCACCCCGGAAATCAACGGCAAATTCATCGACGTTGCGGAAAAATTTGCGGCTCCCAGCATGTGCGGCATGAACAAAACCGAAATGGGCATTCTTCTCTGCGACCAATTCGGCGTTAAGCCGGACGCCTTTGTTTGGGGCTCCTCCCCCTGCGACTCCACCCGTATCGCCTATCCAAACTTTGCCGAAATGCTCCATGTCCCCACCTTCACAATCGACATTCCCTTCCGCCGTGACGACCGCGGTCTTGAATACATCGCCAAGCAAAATGAAGCCTTTGTTGACTTCATGGAGGAACTGACAGGCACAAAGCTGGACTGGGAAAAAATGAAATACCGCATGGATTTATCCAATCAATCCTGCGAGCTGATGGCAAAATGCGCGGATTTGCGCAAGCACACCCCCTGCCCCCTGCCCTCCCGCATGCTGGTTCTCAACGAGCTTGCCTCTCCCATGTCACCGACTCAGGAGCTGGTGGACATGTTCAAGCAGCAGCTTGAAGTTGGTCAAATGATGATTGACATGGAAATGGGTCCCTGCATGGGCGGCGAAAAGCACCGTGTTTGCCTGCTCCAAAACATGCTTTGGTCAAACATCGGCACCCTTGACTGGATGGAGCGTGAATACGACGCCATCACCGTCATGGACGGCTTTGGATACAAAGACCCCGACCACTACGACGACCTTAACGACCGCCACCTCTGCATGAAGCAGCTGGGTCAAAAAATGATTAACACCCCCATGGTTCACGGTGCCGGCGGCCCTGCCGACCGTTTTGTGGACATGGTAGACGGCATCATAGGCGACTACAGCGTTGACGTTTCCATCTTCATGGGACACGTGGGCTGCAAGCACACTTGGGCTGTCGCAAAAATGGTCACCGACATGATTCAGGACAAATACGGGCTTCCCACCCTCTACATCGACGTTGACAGCCTTGACGGACGCTACAAATCCACCGAGGACATCCGCGCCGCCATCACCGAATACATGGACACCGTGGTCAACAAATAAATCAAAATCATCAAGCTCACAGGGGCAACCGAAGAAGGTTGCCCCTGTTTTTTTGTTTTTTTATTATCGCCACAAAGTGTCATATTTCCCCCGCCCTTGAATACTATAATTATGGTGCAACTTTTGTTTAAAAGCTGTTTACCTGCTTTAATATTATAAGGGGGAATTATTTTTGAAAAGAAAAATCAGGGCAGTGCTGGCGCTTGTTTTGCTCTTTGTTTTGTGTTTGCGCCCGCCTGTCACGGCAGCGTCAAACGAGGACTATTTTCTCACATTTAAGGGGCTTAAGGAAGCCGGCTATCAGGTGATTGTTGACCCCGCAAACAACACGAGACGACCTACAGGTACCCAAACGCTGACATCCGACAACAGAAACGAGCTTGCCGCCTACTGCATCGACTCCAAAACCGATTTGAAATCAAACCATACATATTCGATACTGAACTTGGAGGACAGCGGATATTTTACTGCCCAAACGGCAGAAAAAGTGCGCACAATCCTTTTAAACAGCTATCCTTACATAAGTGAAACTGAAGTTAAGCAACGCTCCGGCAACATTCCTTACAATAAACAGGAAATGATAACCGCCTCCCAGCTTGCGATTTGGAAGCTGACCAACGGAGACAATTACGAGCCCTATGTCTGGCCCGATTACGGCTATATTGAGCGCAGCAAGGCGCTTCGCGACTGGTATCTGAGCCTTGGCGGCACAAGTGCCACAGGGCGTGTTTCTGACATTGAAATCAAATATGTTTACTCCCCCGACAGCTTGGACATCGCCTATCGCGCCACCGAAAAAAACAGCAATGGAACGGACATCGCCTTAAGCTGCACGGTTTCGCCCGCGGGAACAACGGAACAGGGGGCGGTTGACGCCCAAGGCTTTAGCCATTTGATTGTTAAAAACCCGGGCGCGTCCACGAATATTACCGTCAGCGGAAGGCAGCAGCTTGTAAAGGACGCATATTTATTCCAGCCCTTGGGCGGAAAGTCCGCGGCGCAAACCTTGGCTGGGGTCACAGCCAGAAGTGCCCCCCTTAAAAAAACCATGACTGCTGTGAAGTCCGCCGACGACGCCAAGGGCATCAGGATTACAAAAATTGACTCCGCCACAAATTCACCCTTGGAGAATGTGGAATTTTGGGTTTCCCGAGACAGCAGCTTCGAGGGCGCAAAGCATATTATCAAGACAAATGCCCAAGGCATTGCCGAAATTTTTGGCTTGTCGCCGGGAACTTGGTACATAAAGGAAGGGACAGCTCTCCCCAACTACATGCCCATGTCGGGCTACATCACGGCTTCCGTGGGCAACGGCATCACGGAGCTGGAGGTCAAAAACACGCCCTATTCGGGGATTAAAATTATTAAGCAGGACCAAAGCGGTCGTGGGCTTTCCGGCGGAAAATTCAGCATTTTTTCGGGAAGCGACACAAAGGGCACCCCTCTGTTCACTGATTTAGTCAGCGACGTAAACGGAATTATCCTTAAGGGCGGCTTGACGGCGGGAACCTACACGATTTTGGAAACACAAGCGCCCAGCGGCTATATAAAATCCGACGCCCCCGTCACAATCACCATAAAGCTTGGGGAAACAAAGACTGTCAGCTTTGAGAACACCCCCGTCCCCAGCGGCAAAGCGATTTTGCACATCATCAAAAGGGACGCTGTAAGTCAGGAGCAGCTGGCGGGCGCTGTTTTTGAGGTGTTTTCCGATGAGCAACTGACAAAACAAGTTGCAACTACCACAAGCACAGCGGACGCCCCCTCGGTTATTGACAGCTTGCCAGCGGGCGTTTATTTCGTCAAGGAGAAAACTCCGCCCCCGGGATATTTGAATTGCGAGGACGTTATAAGGGTTGAACTCGTAATAAATGAAATCAAAGAAGTGACCTTCCTAAACACACGCAGCATTCCCACAGCGGGAAACTTCAGTTCACTTTTGTTCAGCGGGCTTGGGCTGACTGCCGCCTGTGCCGCCGGCTGGACCGGGCTGTTTATCTATAAAAAGAAGAAAAAATGAAAAAGAGGAATTCTTCCAAAACCATAGTGATTTTTGTCACCATCGTTCTGATTTTAATGACAGTCGCCGCCCTGACGGCGGTGCTTCGGGGGGCAAAAATCGTTTTGGACGCCGATAGGGCGATTGACCAAGGCTTAAGCGCCACGGTTCAGGCTCTCCAAGCCCCCGGAGCGCCCCCTTCCCCGGCGGAAAGCCCCTCAAAAGCTCCCTTTGAAAGCTCCTCAAAAGCCGGGAGCGCGGTTTTGACGATTTTTGAGCCCACTGAGCAGAGCTTCGGGCTTTATGAGGGTCTGACAAGCGAAAATTTGTGGCTGGGCGTCGCCCGAGTCAGCGAAAGCGCCCTGCCGGGTCAGCCGGGAAACTGCATCGTCTTTGGGCATCGTGATTCCGCTTTTCGCTGTCTGATGGATGTGAAAAAGGGTGACAAAATTTCCATCGCAAACGGCGAAAATGAATTCATCTACACTGTGGAAAGCTTGGAAATCTGCAAGCCGGCGGCGGCGGAAATTTGCCGAGGCTACGACGACGCCCACCTGACCCTTGTCACCTGCTACCCCTTCATCTACAGCGGTGCCTCCCCGGAAAGATATCTTGTAATTTGTCGGCTGGACGCCTAAAAAAGCGGCGCGGGGGCTTTTTTCTCCCCCGCGCCAAGGCTTTTTAAAAAATCTTCTGCTTGCGTTTTTTCTTTCCTGTGTTATACTTTTCCTATCCTGTTTTTGGAAGGAAGCCGTCGTCATGAACCCAAAACGCAAAGCGATTATCCAAATGCTCGTCTGCGCCACCATGTGGAGCACCGGGGGCATATTTATCAAGCTAATCCCCTGGAACCCCATGGCAATTGCCGGCTGGCGCAGTCTTATCGCCGCCGTGGTGGTTCTTATTTTTTTGCGCATTAACAAAATACCCATCAAAATCAGCCCTCGCGCCGCGCTGAACGGCGCGCTCATGTGCTTCACCTTCTTATCCTTTGTGGTGGCAAACAAGCTTACAACGGCTGCAAACGCCATTGTTTTGCAATTTACCGCCCCTGTTTTCCTAATGCTTTACTCCGTGGTGATTTTTCACCAAAAATTCCGTCGGGCGGACGCCTTGGCGGTTTTGGTCACAATGGGCGGCATTGCCCTGTTTTTCTTTGACCAACTGCGACCCGGCTACCTTTTGGGCAACCTTATCGCAATTCTTGCCGGCGCATTTATGGGCGGCATGTACATAAGCCTTGGAGACGCCGACGAGCCAACCCGCATGGGCGGCATGTTTTTGGGGCATCTTTTCACCGCCATCATCGGAATTCCCTTCTGCTTTTTCACGGCAACGCCCCTTGCTCCCACACCCATTCTCTGCATTTTGGCTCTGGGCGTGCTCCAGCTTGGCATCCCCTACATTCTGCTCATCCTATCCTCCGAAAACTGCCCGCCCCTTGCCTGCTCACTTTTGGGCGCTATGGAGCCCTTGTTAAATCCGGTTTGGGTGCTCATTTTCTATGGCGAGAAGCCGGGGATTTTCGCACTTTTCGGCGGAGCTGTTGTTATCGCCGCCATCACGATTTGGTGCATTTGGCAAAACAAGCACCCCGCCCTTCCCGATGAAGCTTCAATGCAAAAGGCTCTTTAATGAATTCATAAATATAAGCTTAAAAACCGAAAAACGGACGCAAAAGAGGCTGTTGCAAAAAATGCAACAGCCTCTTTTATGTTTGTTGAACGCCGGAATTAACAAGCGCCCGTTCTCCCCTTTTGCCGAACGAAAAGTAAAGTTAACTTATCGGAACTACAAAAGACATTTGAACCAAAGCTTCCGATTGCTGCCCAAAAAATGGGGAGCCAAGGGAAATTAGTCCTGTTCTTCTCTCATTTTAGCGAAGCAGTCGCTGCAATAAACAGGTCTGTCGGACTTGGGCTCAAAAGGAACTCTGGCTTCCTTACCGCAAGCGGCACAGGTAGCAGTGTAGTACTCGCGGGGACCGCGAGCGGCGTTCTTTCGTACATCACGGCAAGATTTGCAACGCTGGGGCTCGTTCTGGAAGCCGCGCTCTGCATAAAACTCCTGCTCACCGGCGGTGAATACGAACTCCTGTCCGCATTCCTTACATACCAAAGTTTTGTCTTCGTACATTTTGAATCCTCTCTTTGAAAAAAACTTACCCTTATGGGCATTTATTGCGTTCAGCTCTCGCTGATGTCGCTGAGGTAAAGGTTGCGCGCCAGCTTTCGCCTTATGCGCTGTACGGCGTTATCGACTGACTTTTCCGATCTTCCGCAATTTTCCGCTATTTCGGAATATGAAAGACCGTGGAGGAAAAGCTCAAGTATTGAGACTTCAAACTTGGATAAGCACCGCGAGTATGTTTGGATAATTTCGTCAACACTTTCTCTGGCTAAAACCTGTTCCTCGGGGATACGCCTGAAAGCGCCATCGGAAAGTGCCGCTTCTGTGCGGCTTTCATCGGAGAGGACATCATCAAACGAAACCATATCGTTTAAGGGTTCGTGTTTTTTGCGGGATGCCATTTTTATGGCGGAGTAGATGCGCCGCTTGACGCAAACTTCTGCATAGGTTTTGAAAGTGACATTAAGGGAGGCGTTATATTCGCGGATTGCGGAGAGCAAGCCGAACATGCCTTCTTGGATAAGGTCCTCGCCATCGCCGCCAACCAAAAAATATGGGCGGGAGCAAATTTTTACAAGACGAGTGTAACGAAGGGCAAGCTGTTCCTCGGCGTTTTTGTCGCCGCTGTTCACCCTGCTGAGCAGGTCATTGTCACTGAGACGGGAATATATATCCATATCAAACCAACTGTCCTATATCAAAGCGATTATAGTATAATATTTACAAATAGTCAAGTAATTTGGGCTTATTTATTTACATCTTTGAGGTTTTTTGCATCATTTATAATATAATCTGCTAACATTTTGGAAACATTTTCGGTAATTTCGCTGTCAATCGCCTCAACCATGACTCTAATCAGCGCTTCGGTGCCGGAGGCGCGAACCAAAATTCTGCCGGTTTTGCCGAGGATTGCCTGCTCTTTTTCGATTTTTTCAAGGAGGTTTTTGTCCGTCATCAGACGTTCCTTGACCGGGTTTCCGCCCTCGATGGGGATGTTGATGAGAATTTGGGGATAGGTTGGAATTGCCGCCGCAAGCTCCGAAAGCTTCTTGCCACTGCGGCTCACAACCTCCAAAAAGCGAACTGCCGCAAGCTGACCGTCACCGGTTGTGGCGTCGTCCAAAAAGATAAGGTGACCGGATTGCTCGCCGCCCAAATTGAAGCCGTTTTCCTGCATTTTTTCAAGGACATTGCGGTCGCCAACGGCGGCGCATTGGAGATTTATGTCGTTTTTTTCGCAGTATTCGTGGAAGCCCATGTTGGACATTACGGTTGCCACAATCGCGTTTTTCTTAAGCTTGCCCTCGGCAATCATCGCCTTGCCGCAAATTGCCATCATTTTGTCGCCGTCTACCAGCTCGCCGTTTTCGTCCACGGCAAGGCAACGGTCGGCGTCGCCGTCAAAGGCGAGTCCAAGGTCAAAGCCGCCGGCAACCACCATGCGTCCAAGGCTGGCAATGTGGGTGGAGCCGCAGTCGGCGTTGATGTTGCAGCCGTCGGGATGGTCCTTTATCAGTTCAAGCTCCAAGGGAAATCTGCCAAAAATGTCGTTTACTGTGCTTGTTGCCGCGCCGTTTGCGCAGTCGATGATGACCTTTAGCTTGCCCATGTGCCCCTGAGAAACGGAGACAACGTGCTCGATGTAGCGGTCGACAAATTCGCGGCTGCGGTGGATAACTCTGCCGATGTCGCCGTTTTGTTTTTCGGGAAGTCTGTCCTTTGCGTCGATAAGGCTTTCGATGCGGGCTTCCAGCTCGTCGGAAAGCTTAAAGCCCTCGGAGCTGAAAATTTTGATGCCGTTGTGCTCAAAGGGGTTGTGGGAGGCGGAGATGACAATGCCCGCGTCCGCGTCGCAATCCGAGGTGATAAAGGCGACGGCGGGGGTGGGGATGACGCCCAGGGGCATAACATCCGCGCCCACGGAGCAAAGCCCCGCTGTGATGGCGGCTTCCAGCATGTCGCAGGAGATGCGTGTATCCTTGCCTATTGTTACGAAGGGTCTTGCGTTTTTTGTGTTTTCGGATAGAGCAAGCGCTGCCGCCTGCCCAACCTTGAATGCCAGCTCGGCGTCAAGCCCTTTATTTACAATTCCGCGAATTCCGTCTGTTCCGAAATATTTGCCCATTGGTTTTCCTCCAATAATATATGAGACTGAGGGCGCAGATTTTTGCGACCCAAAAGTTTTTTTAGATGTCGATTTGTTGCTGACCCAAAAATTCGATGCCAAGGTGGTCATAGGCGCGCTTTGTGACACAGCGCCCACGGGGTGTGCGGGTGATGAAGCCCTGCTGAAGCAGATAGGGCTCGTAAACGTCCTCAAGGGTGACGGCTTCCTCGTTTATTGTGGCGGCAAGGGTTTCAAGCCCCACAGGGCCGCCGCCGTAAAACTCGATGATGCTGCGGAGCATACGCTTGTCGATGGCGTCAAGCCCCAGCTTATCAACTTCAAGTCGGGTCAGGGCTTCGTCCGCCACGGCATAGGTGATGACGCCGTCGGCACGAACCTGAGCAAAATCACGGACGCGGCGAAGAATTCGGTTTGCTATACGGGGAGTGCCGCGACTACGGCAGGCGATTTCCCGGGCGCCCTCCGGCTCGATGGCGATATCCAAAATTTCCGCACTGCGGGTCACGATTTTTTGAAGCTCCTCCGTGGTGTAAAGCTCCAAGCGGAGGGTGACGCCAAAGCGGTCACGCAAGGGCGCCGTAAGCTGACCGGAGCGGGTGGTGGCGCCGATGAGGGTGAATTTTGGGAGATCCAGCCGAATGGAGTTTGCGGAGGGACCCTTGCCGATGATGATGTCGATGGCATAGTCCTCCATTGCGGGGTAAAGGATTTCCTCCACGGAGCGGTTAAGGCGGTGGATTTCGTCCACAAAGAGAATGTCGTTTTCCTGAAGGTTTGTTAGCAGGGCGGCAAGATCCCCCGCCTTTTCGATGGCGGGACCGGAGGTGATGCGCATGTTGACGCCCATCTCGTTTGCGATTATGCCCGCAAGGGTGGTTTTTCCAAGCCCCGGGGGGCCGTGGAGCAAAACGTGGTCAAGAGGCTCTCGGCGCATTTTTGCCGCCTCAATAAAAATTGAAAGATTTTCCTTGGCTTTTTTTTGACCGATGTATTCGTCCAAGCTTCGGGGACGGAGGGAGCCTTCGTTCAGGTCCTCGGGAAGAATGACAGCGGAGGTCAGGATTTTTTCCTCCTCGTCATTTGAATAGCTGATGCTCAAGGCTTGCGCCTCCCTACTTAATCATTTTTTTCAATGCCTGACGGATGATATCCTCAAGGCTTGCGGCTTCAAGGTCAATGTCCTTTAAGGCGATTGAAATTTCCGCGTTGCTGTAGCCCAAAACCGCAAGGGCGGAAACAGCGTCCGAAAGCTTTGAGTTGCCGGCGGCGCCCGCGGCGCTTCCGCCGGAGCCGACGATAAGACCGCCGGTTTCCTTGCTCATTTTGTCCTTAAGCTCCAGCAAAATGCGCTGGGCGATTTTTTTGCCGATGCCGGGAGCCACTGTCAGGGCTTTTTCGTCGCCGCTGATGATTGCCATTGCAAGCGCCTCGGGAGTTGCGGAGGACAAAATGGAAATTGCCGCCTTTGGCCCAACGCCGGAAACGCCGATTAGCATTGAGAAACAGCTTTTTTCCCGCTTGTCGTGAAAACCGTAGAGGTCAAAAGCGTCCTCTCGGATGTTTGGAAAGATGAAAAGCTTTGTCTCCCTGCCGATTTGGAGGTGGGAGAGTGTGTTTGCGCTTGTGTTGATGAGAAAGCCCACGCCGCCGCATTCAACGACCGCGGCATTTGGCTCGATGTCGGTTACAATTCCTTTTATGTGGTGGAACATGGGGATATACCTCCGTGCTTTGTGATAAGTGATGTGGCACTGCGGGCGTGGCAGATGGCAATTGCAAGAGCGTCGGCGGCGTCATCGGGCTTTGGGGCTGCTTTGAGGTTTAGGAGACGCTTGACCATTTCGATGACCTGATGCTTGTCCGCTCTGCCGTAGCCCACAACCGCCTGCTTGACTTGCAGTGGTGTGTATTCAAAAATTTCCGTGCCGGAGCGGTAGCCCGCAAGCAGGAGCACTCCCCTGCCATGGGCAACCGCGATGCCGGTTGTGATGTTTGTGTTGAAGAAAAGCTCCTCGTAGGCGATGGCGTCAGGTGAGAAGGTTTTGCAAAGCTCCTGCATGTCGGAGTAGATGTGATCCAGCCGACTTGATAGGGGCGTGTGGGCAGGGGTTGTGATAACGCCATAGTTCACAAGAGTTATTTTTCCCTTGTCGCTGTCGATAACCCCAAAGCCAACGGTGGCAATACCGGGGTCGATGCCTAAAATTCGCATACTGCCCTCCAAGCTATATGTACACTTCTCTTTAGTTTACCATATTCCCCGTTAGATATCAACGAAAAATTCCCCTTGAGGGCTTCCCTCTGTTTAAAACATCAAAGCGGGGCGGCATTTTTCCACACTTTCGGCTTAGTCCTCCGCAAAGAGCTTTGCGGAGGCGGCGCACATTGCAAGGGCGGAAATCGCCGCCAGCAGTAAAATAATTCCCGGACAGCTTGCCAGCTTTTCAAAGGCAAGCCCATATATCGCCTGCCCCAAGGGCTGGGCGCACATTGCAAGCGCCATGGCGCAGGCAATCACCTTGCCCACCAGACGTGGCGGCGTTGATTTTTGAATTATGGCAATGGTTTGCACGCTGAAAATTGTCGCCAAGGTCATAATCGCGAAGCTTGCCGCCGTGATTATAATGTATGCCGTCATGCTTTCGGCGGGAAAAAGAAAGGGCAGAGCCATTGTCCCCGCGCAAATCGAACAGCCAAGGAGCAGAAAGCGGGAGCTTTTATACTTTAGTCTGTCCCCCAAGGCGGCGGTGAGAATTCCGCCAAAAAGCCCGCCCAACGCCATAATGCCTTGGGAAAGCCCGAACAGCCCGTCGTCAATTTTCAAAATTTCTACCAGCAAAACAGGAATTCCCACAATCATCATGGAGCTTAGCGCAAAATTAAACGCCGCAATCAGCAGGATTATCTTAATCAAAACAGGCTTCTCCCGCCGCATATATTGAAAGCTCTCCCGCAAATCTCCGCTCACAATTTGCAGAATTCCCCTTTTGTCGGGAATTTTCACATGAGGAATGCGGATGAAAATTTCCATGACAGCCGAGGCGGCAAAGCAGACAATGCTGATTGCCAAAATCGGTACTATGCCGAAAGCTTTGAACAGCACGCCGCCCAGCATGGGTCCCAAAAGTGACGCCAGCGCACCCACCTGATTGATTACGGCGCCCGCCCTTAAAAGCTTTGCCTCCCCCACAAGTGCGGGAACGCTTGCCTGCACCGCCGGCTGATATGTGCCGCTGATGCCGTAGAGCAGCATCAAAACCACAATAAGCAGAGGAACAAGGGGCACAATATCAAGCAGGAAAACCAGAACGCAGATTATTCCCGCAGTTATAAAATCCAGCACAACCATAATGTTGCGCTTGTTCACCCTGTCCGCCAAAACGCCGCCCAAAAGCGACATCACAATCATGGGCAAAAACGAGCAGGCGGTCACAGCGCCGAAAAGCGCGGCGGAGCCAGTCATTTTCAGCAAATACAGGGGTAGCGCAAAGCGCAGAATTGCGTTTCCGAAAAGCGAGATTATCTGCCCTATCACCACCAAGGTGAAGTCCCTGCCAAAAATTTTGTTGTTTTCCATTGCTTTCTCCTTTTGATACCGACCGTCGGTATCTATTTAATCTAAAATATAAGCCGTCCCGAAGGGCAGCTTATTTTTATATTATGTGGTTATTGCAAAACTCCACATATTTTTGGATGGTGTCGTCGCTGATTATGTCCGCACCCGCGTCCTTTAGCAGAAGGCTGAGAAATTCAAGCTTTCGGCGCATTTCCTCCGGCGCGGACTTGGCGATTAGGGGGTTAAGCCAAATGTTTGTGAGAATAAGGAGGGACTCTGCCAGCTCCTTGGGGTAAGCGGTTTTTATGCTGCCATCCGCAACGCCCTGCTCAACCACGGGCTGAACGTAAAAGGGCACGGAGAGATTGAAGATTTCGTAAACCTGATCCATCAGGAATTTTGGGTCCTGCATGATTTTTGAGGACAGGGAAAAAAGCGCCAAATTGCCCGGGTTGGCATAAAAGGAAGCCACCATTTGCCGAAGCTTTTCCAAGCCCGAAAGCTTGTCGTCGTCACGGATTTTGTCAAAATAGGCGATGTTCTCCTCCCCTATTTTGCGGCAAACCGCCTGAAAGATTTCCTCCTTGGACTTAAAATGGTGATAGATTGCACCCTTTGAAAGCCCGCCCAGCCTGTCGATTATATCTTGAATTGAGGTGTTTTCGTAGCCCTTTTGGATGAA
>JAVVZC010000016.1:0-15583 GCA_036650755.1 Oscillospiraceae bacterium | reverse complement strand
AGCTGCTCGAAGAATTCTATTATGTGGAACTTTAATTTATACTCGCCGCTGTCCTTTGTTATCAGCTTGCTGCTTTCCTCGCTTATGCCGGCGAAGGCTTCGGTGTCGGCGGCGGCTGTCATGCACAGGGGCGGGAACACTACGCACCACCAGTTGCGACCCGCTCCCTCGCCTAGGGTCACGCGCAGGGACAGGTATTCGCCGGCGGGCAGGGAAAATGTTTCGTAATTTCTTGTGGGGAAGCGCTCGTGGCAGAGCTTTGCGCTTGCTGTATAGCTTTTGCCTTGGCTTTTGGCTGTGGCTTTTGCTATTTTTTGGATATTATAAAGCTCCGCTCCGATTATTTTTTGCGCCTGCTTCACATCGGAAACCTTTTCAAGCTTTGGCTCCAAATGGCGCAAAATTTCGTCACGCACCCGAAGCTTCAAGCTTTGGTCGCTCTCGCTGTCTGTTGCGCCCACAACGTGGAGCCGCACCAATTGGCTTGACAAATCCTGCTGCTCCGCTTTTGCCCACATTCCGCTGCAAAGGGTGATGCAAATTGCGCAGAGAAGTGATAATTCCCAAATTTTTAGATGCTCTTTCATAAGAAAACCGCCTTACTATGTATGGATTACTCATAGTATGGGCGGTTTTTTCTTGTTTTAAACTTTTTGCGCCTAAATTTCGATTTTTTTCACCGGCTGGGCGGAAAACACCTCCGCGTAGCGGGTGTCAAGCTCGGACTTGGCGCTGGCGGCTTTTTCGGCGCTGTCGAAAATTCCGAAAACGGCGGAGCCTGTTCCCGTCATGGCGGCACCCAAGGCACCGAAGCCCAGCAGCAGACTTTTGATTTTTGGAACGTCATCCGGTTTTTGGGGGAGCACGTCCTCGAACACATTATACATACGCCGTGCCGCGCCCTTTAAATCTCGCTCCTCCAAACAGCAGAGCATTCCCAAGGTGTCGGGTCTGTAGCCCTGATTTCGGGCGTCGATTTTTCCGAAAAGCTCGGGGGTTGAAATGGAAAACGCGGGCTTGCAGATTACGATGTGGCAGGGCGGCAGAGCTGTGACGTCTGTAAGGATTTCGCCCCGCCCGCCTGCAAGGGCTGTGCCGCCGCCGACGCAAAAGGGGATGTCGGAGCCCAAGTCGGCGCCCATTTTTTCAAGCTCTCCCAAGGAAAGCCCGCAGTCCAAAAGCTTGTTCAGCGCCCGCAGAACGGCGGCACCGTCGGAGGAGCCGCCCCCCATTCCGGAGCAAACGGGAATGCGTTTTGTGATGGCGATGTCCGCGCCCAAGCCGGGAAGCTCCATTTTTGCAAAAAAAGCTTTTGCGGCGCGGACGGCGATGTTGCGGTCGTCCGAGGGCAAATATCGCAGGTCGCTTGCCGTGCGGACAACGCCGTCCTCACGGAGGGTAATTGTGATTTCGTCGCAGAGGGTGACGCTTTGCATCACCATGCGCAGCTCGTGATAACCGTCGGGAAGGCGGGAAACCACGTCTAAGGAGAGATTGAGCTTTGCAAAAGCACGCTCTGTTATTTCCCGCATTTTTATGTCTTCCTTTCGTTAATGGTTTGCTTAGTTCAGCTCAAAAAGTCTGGGCATAAGGTCGATGCCCGCCGAGATGTAGGGTCCCTTTGCGCCGCTTTCCTCGTCATAGGGTAGGCAAAGCTTGCTGTCCCGCCGACTGTCATAGATAAGGTAGGGCACCGGCTCGCCGTCGTGACCACGGGTGGAGGTCAGGGTTTTGTGGTCGGACAAAAGCAGCAGACGGTAGTCGAAGGCTTCCTTGTCAAGGGCGTCGGTCAGGGGCTTTAAAACTCGGGAGTCCAGCCACTCGATGGCTTGGAGCTTGCCCTTTGTGTCGCCGTTGTGGGTGCATTCGTCGGGGGCTTCGATGTGGATTGCGGCAAAGTCATATTTGCCCTCCAGCGCCTTGATTGCCGCTTCAACCTTGCCCTCATAGTTTGTGTCAAGCTCCCCCGTTGCGCCGGGAACCATGGCAACATCAAGCCCCGAAAGCCTTGCAATGCCGTGGCAAAGGGGAACGGCGGAAATGACAATGCCATTGTGGTGGAATTTTTCCTCAAAGGAGGAAAGCTCAACTCCCGTGCCCTCCGCCCAAAACCAAACGCCGTTTGCGGGAAGCTTTCCCTCCGCTCTGCGTGCTTCGTTGATGGGATGGTGATCCAAAACCTTGTTTGCAAGCTCCATAAGGTTTTTTAGAACCGCCGCGTTTTCACAGCCTGTGGGCAGATAGTTTTCGATGACTTCGCCCAAATGGTCGTGGGGCGGGGCAAGGCGAATGCCGTTAATATCGGCGCCCGTTTGGACGGCGATGTGGCGGAAGGAGGCGGCGGGATAAACTATCATGCCCGCTTTTTCCGCCGCAAGCTTGAAGTCATTGTCGGCAAAGAGGTATTTAATGAGTTCAATTGAGGCTTCTCCTTCGATTGAGCCGCCGGAATGGGAAAGAATTTTCTTTTTTTCGAAGGGCAGACCGCAATCCTCAAGGGCAATCATGTTGCAGCGGTAGGAAACGTCGCCCTGCCGAAGCTTGATGCCGGAAGCCGCCGCCTCAAGAGGAGAGCGCCCGGTGTAGCAGGCTCGGGGGTCCGCGCCAAAAATTGATAGGATGGCGGTGTCACTGCCCGGGGGCAGACCTTGGGGGCAGTTTTTGACGGAGCCCATTTCGCCCCTTGCCGCCAAGGAGTCGATGTGGGGGATGGCGGCATATTGGAGGGGGGTTTTGTTCCCCAATTCGGGAACGGGATTGTCCGCCATTCCGTCGCCGATAACCAAGACATATTTCATGTTAATCTATCCTTTCAGCCTTCGCTGTGAAATTGCAAATTCAAACTCATTATATAGTATAAACTGTCTCTTGAAAAGCCGATTATTCAAATATTTGCCTCTCGCCCCTTTCTTTGCCATACTTTTCATAAATATGAGCAAAAAATTTATCAAAAACTTCACAACTTTCAGCAGTAATTATATTTTCATTTGTCCCAATCGGTGTTATGATGAGCGAAGTTCAAGCAGAAAAGAGGGACTTGTGTGACCCCTATGGAAATACTCCACAAAATTGTGGACACCGAATATGATGCACGCTCAATTTATAGTGAAGCCATCTCCCAGCGAGATGGCTTTGATGCCCATGTAAGCGAGCATATATCGGCACTTAAAAACGAATATTTTGCCCGTGCGGACAAGGAAATCGCCGCCGCGGAGCAGCGGGAAATTCGCCGCGCCGACCAAGCAATCCAGGAGCTGGACAAAAGGCTCAGCTCAGAGCTTGACGCCGCGAAAAGCCGCTACGAGAGCGAAAAGGACGAGGTAATCCTCAAAATCTTCAAATTGGCGGTGGACGTTGATGCTTAGGTCATCGATGAAATACGGCGCGCTCCGTGCAAAGGTTTTGGCAATGTACGGCAAGCTGCTCAGTCCCGAGGACTGGCGCCGCATCGGCGAATGCAGCTCCGTCGCCGATATTGCCACCTTTCTTCGGGCTCAGCCCGGCTGGAGCGATGCCGTTTCTCCCCTATCCGCCTCCCCTTCTCCCTCAAGGCTTAAAGCAATTCTCCGTAAAAAGGTTTTTTCCGAATACGAAAAGCTTTTTTGCTTCGCCTACCTTGAGGACAAAAAATATCTGCTGTTCACCCTCTACCGCGCCGAATACAATTATGTGCTGGACGCGCTCTGCGGTCTTTATGCCGACGCCTCCACAATAAAAAGCTTTGACGCCACCGATTTTCTTCGTGCCCACAGCAGTGTCAACATTGCCGCTTTGGAGAGCTGTCGCGACTTCCCATCACTTTTGGAGGCTATCCGAGGCAGCATTTTCTTTGCTCCGCTCTCCCGCCTGCCTCTCAATCCCGAAACCGCTCTGCCCGATTACCGCTCCGCCTGTATCCTTTTGGAAAACCTCTATTTCAAGGCGATTTTCACCTATGTAAGCAAAAAATACCGAGGTGACGGCAGCAAAACCTTGGCGGAAATTTTGGGTCGCTCCGCGGATATGCTGAACATTATCAGCATTCTTCGACTGCAACGCTTTTTTCCCGGCTCCCTTCCCGCCGCGGACAGCTTGCTTGTCCCCGTTTCGCTCCGCCTAAGACCCGCTCTTTTGCGCGCGCTCATCAGCGCCGACGGAGAAAGCGAAGCCCGTGAAATCCTTAAAAAATCCCCCTGCGAAAAATATTTCAAGGGGCTTGACGTCCAAAAGCTTGACAATCTTTTTGATGAAGCCATGGCAAGCTTTTGCCGCAACCTGCTCCGCTCACCCGAACCCAGCATCTGCATTCCCCAAGCCTACCTCACCCTCCGCGAAATCGAATGCAAGCGTCTGGCGCGCTACATTGAGGCGGCAAGCTACGGGCTTGAAGCCGGAAACAGTTTTTCGGATTAACTTCCAAAACCCGGCACCCACAGAAAGGACTGAATTTATGTCAGTTGAAGCAATGACCATGGTTACAGTTTCGGGCCCCGAAAATATGGTCAACACCGCCATCCAAAGTCTTGTAATAAATCGGGATTTTCACCCGGAAAACGCCGTCACGGCACTTTCCGCCATGAAAAAGCTCCTGCCCTTTGACGCCTCAAACCCCTATTCCGAGCCTTTGAACGCCGCTTTGGGCATCGCCCACAGCTTGGAAATCAAGCCGGATTACAGCGATTTTTCTCATGAGGAGCTTTCAATCTCCTCCGTTTCGGACTACCTTAGCAACCTTTCCTCCCGCATTTCCCTTATTCGCAGTGAGCGGGACGAAATGCTTGCAACCATGCGCAACGACAAAATCGTTGTGGAGCAGCTCAGCCACTTTGCCAGCTTTGATGTTGAGCTGAGCCGTCTTTTCACCATGAAATACCTGAAATTCCGTTTTGGGCGCATCCCTGCCGACACCTACAAGGACTGCATGATAAAAATCAACGCCCGCCCCGATGTTTACTACATACCCTCCGGCACAACGGAGCCTTGGGTCTACGGCGCATATTTTTCTCTGCCCTCGGAATACAGCCGTGTGGACTCCATCTTTGCCTCCATGGGCTTTGAAAGAATTCACATCGTTTTTGACGGCAACACCGAAAGCACCGCAAATGAGGTTTTGGAGCGAATGCGCTCCGACGCCGCCCAAGCCGAGGAGCGCATCAAAGTCCTTGACGCCTCCCTTAAGGAGCTTAAGGAGCAGGAGCTTCAAAGGCTTCTTCTCAGCTATTCTTGGCTTCGCTTTATGAGCGACGCCTACGCAATCCGCAGCTATGGCGGCTACCGCAACGGAAAATTTTACCTTGTGGGCTGGATTCCCAGCTCCCAAGCCGAAACCTATGTGAAGGAATGCGAAAGCTTTGAGGGCTTTGGCTGTATACTCACCGACGCCCGAGACTCCCGAGACGCAAGACCGCCGGTCAAGCTGAAAAAAGGCTTTTTCTCCAATATCTACGAGCCCTTTGTTGAGATGTACGGACTGCCCGCCTATGGTGAGCTTGACCCACGCCTTTTTATGGCAATCACCTACACTCTGCTTTTCGGCATAATGTTCGGCGACGTGGGTCAGGGCGTTTGCCTTCTTGTCATCGGCTTTCTGCTTTGGAAGCTTAAGGGCATGTGGCTTGGCCGCATTGTCGCCCTTTGCGGCGTTTCCGCCTCCGCCTTCGGCTTTGTTTACGGCAGTGTGTTCGGAAACGAGCATCTGCTCCCCGGCTTCAAGGTTTTGGAGGACGGCAACACCATGAAAATCCTTATTGTCGCCGTGGGCGTTGGCGTGGGGCTTATCCTCATCTGCATGATTTTAAACATCATCACCGGCATCCGCCAGCGGGACATCAAAAAAATCTTTTTCTCCCCCAACGGGCTTGCGGGCTTTGTGCTCTATCTTGGCATCGCCTTCGGGGTTGTAATGCAGGTCTTGAAGGGCGTCAGCGTCTTTTCAAGCTTCTATATTCTCGGCGTTGTTATTTTGCCCCTCTTTCTCATTTTTGCCGCAGGCCCCCTTACAAAGCTCCTTACGGGGCAAAAGGACTGGCTTCCAAAATCCTTTGGAATGTTCATTGTTGAAGGCTTCTTTGAGCTTTTCGAAACCCTGCTCTCCTATGTTTCAAACACGGTTTCGTTTTTGCGTGTGGGCGCCTTTGCAATCAGCCACGCGGGCATGATGATGGTGGTCTATCTCCTCACCGCAAGCGCCGACGGCGGCAACAACCTTGCGGGGCTTATCTTCGGAAACCTGCTGGTCACAGGGCTTGAAACCGTGCTGGTTTGCATTCAGGTCATGCGTTTGGAATTTTACGAAATGTTCGGTCGCTTCTATGAAAGCGGCGGCGTGAAATTTGCCCCCAAAACAATCAACTACGCGGCCGCGGAAAAATAAAAATCCCTCGGCTCCACAAACACAAACATAAATTTTTCGGAGGATTATCATTATGGAAATTCTACTTACCGCCTTTGCCCTGCTGCTCGTTATCGCCCTCCCCCTCCTTGGCATCTATCTCCGTGCAAAGCGCGGAAACAGGGGCAAGGCTCCCTTTGTGGCAAACCTTTGCTGCTTCTTCGGACTTCTTGTTTTCGGCGCCGTGTTCTGCTTTTCCCAGTCTGCCGAGGCGGCGGACGCGGCGGGCGGCATAGCAACAAGCGACGGCTTTGCAACCGGCATGGCTTACCTTAGCGCGGCGCTTGCAGTTGGTCTTTCCGGCATCGGCGGCGGAATTGCCGTTGCCTCCTCCGCTTCTGCCGCTCTTGGCGCACTCTCCGAAAACGACGGCGTTTTCGGCAAGGCACTAATCTTCGTCGGCATGGCAGAGGGCGTTGCCCTTTACGGTCTGCTTATCGCCTTTATGATTATTTCCGGGCTTTAATCAAAAAAACAATCCCAAAGAGGAAAGGGGGCACAGCCATGCGCTTTTTTGCCGTTGCAGACGACCGTGACGCACTTATCGGTCTGCGTCTTGCCGGAATTGCAGGCGAATTCGTCCGTGAAAAACAGGAAATTGCCGCCGCCGTGGAAAAAGCTCGGGCAAATCCCGACGTTGCCGTGCTGCTCATTACAGAGGGCTGCGCCGCGCTTATCCCCGAAACCGTTCGGGAGCTTAAGCTCTCCTCCTCACGCCCCCTGCTTGTGGTCATCCCCGGCAGTCAGGGCAGCACTCGGGAGCCGGACTCCATTACGGGGCTTATCCGCGAGGCAATCGGAATAAAAATTTAGCACTATTTTCCACGCGCTTGGGAGGTTAACATCCATGCCATATGATGAAACAGACAAAAAGCTTGAGGCATTCACCGCCGCCATCATCCTTGAGGCGACGGACGACTCGCACAACATTGCCCTTGAGCTAAGCCAAAGGCAGGAGCAGCTTATAGCAAAGGCGGAAACCGCCATTGCCGCCGACGCCCTGCGCTACAAAAACGCGAAAATCGCGGAGCTGCGCGCCCGTGAAAGCCGCCGTATAAACACCCACATGACCGAAAACAAGCGCACGCTTCTCCAATTCCGTGAGGACTGCGCCACGGAGGCTTTTGCCGCGGTTCGAAAAAAAATCGCCGACTTCACCGCCTCCGACGAGTATCTGCCCCACCTTACAGCCCTTCTCGAAAAAGCAATCAACATTTTGGGCTATGGCTTTACGGCGGAGGTTATCCTGCGCCGTGCCGATATGCGCTTTGCGGACGCGCTCCACGCCTCTGCAAGCGGCGTCAGCCTTGCTTTTTCCGAGGGCAGCTTCATCCTTGGCGGACTTTGCGTTTCCTGCGCCTCCAAGGGACTGCGCATCGACATGAGCTTTGACTCCGCCCTAAGCGACATGCTTGGGCATTTCTCGGAGCTTACAGGTCTTAACGCCGCCGAATTTGACGGCTGATCCAAAAATATATTTGCATCGAAATACTCCCAAAAGGAGACTTCTTTAATGAGCTCTGCTAATAAATATTACGTCCACGGAGTAAACGGCCCTGTCATCAGCGTTCGCGGCGGCAACAGCCTGCCCATGATGAGCCTTGTTTATGTGGGCAACGACAAAATCCCCGGCGAAGTTGTCAGCGCCTCGGGGGACACCACAATCGTCCAAATCTATGAGGACAGCGCCGGACTTTCAAAGGGTCAGCCGGTTTTCCCCACCGGGCACCCCATGTCCGTTTTGCTGGGGCCCGGAATGCTCTCAAACATCTATGACGGCATTGCCCGCCCCCTGCGCACCATCGCCGCAATGGCGGGAGATTTCATCACAAAGGGCATCACCCTTCCCGCTCTGGACACGGAAAAGCTTTGGGACGTCACCATTGAGCTTCAAGACGGCGATGAAGTTTTCCCCGGCAAAATTTTTGCCCACTGCAAGGAAACCGAAGCCATCCGGCACCGCTGTATGGTTCCCCCCGGGGTTCACGGCAAGGTTATCGACTGCTGTCCCTCCGGGCAATACAATGTCCTTCACGAAATTGCAAAAATCGAGGACGAAACAGGTAAAATCACCCCCCTCACCCTCTCCCAATATTGGCCCATCCGCCGAAGCCGCCCAACGGCAAAGCGCCTTGCCATCACCCGCCCCCTCATCACGGGTCAGCGGGTTATCGACACCCTTTTCCCTGTTGGCAAGGGGGGCTGTGCCGCAATTCCCGGGCCCTTTGGCGCGGGCAAAACCATGGTTCAGCACCAGCTTGCAAAATGGTCCGACGCGGACATCATCGTCTATCTTGGCTGTGGCGAGCGGGGCAACGAAATGACTCAGGTTTTGGACGAATTCGCGGAGCTTCGGGACCCAAAAACCGGTCGTCCCCTTATGGAGCGCACCATCCTTATCGCAAACACCTCCAACATGCCCGTTGCCGCCCGTGAAGCCTCCATCTATACCGGTATGACCATTGCGGAATACTACCGCGACATGGGCTATCACGTTGCTCTGATGGCGGACTCCACCTCCCGCTGGGCGGAGGCATTGCGTGAAATTTCCGGTCGGCTTGAGGAAATGCCCGCCGAGGAAAGCTTTCCCGCCTATCTTCCCTCCCGCCTTGCCGGCTTTTACGAGCGGGCGGGCTACATGCAAACCCTTTCCGGCAATGAGGGCTCCGTCACCGTTATCGGTGCCGTTTCCCCACAGGGCGGCGACTTTTCCGAGCCTGTCACCCAAAACACAAAGCGTTTTATCCGCTGTTTTTGGGCGCTGGATCGCTCACTTGCCTATGCCCGCCACTTCCCCGCCATCAACTGGACAAGCTCCTACTCCGAATATTTTGCAGATTTCAAGGACTGGTACGAGACAAATTTTGGCCCCGGCTTCACAGAAATGCGCCAGCGTGTAATCGACATTTTGGGGCTTGAAAGCTCACTCATGGAAATTGTAAAGCTTATCGGCGCGGACGTTTTGCCCGACGACCAAAAGCTAATCATCGAAACCGCAAAGGTTTTGCGTCAGGGCTATCTCCAGCAAAACGCCTTCCACAAAACCGACACCTACATGCCTCCCGCCCTCCAAATGACCATGCTCCGCGTCATTCTCCACCTCTACGACCAAGCAAAGGCATTGACGGAAAAGAGCATCCCCCTAAATCAGCTTTCCGCCACAGGCATTTTCAGTGTCATGGATCGCATGAAGTTCGATTTGGGCGAGGGCAAAACCGAGGAGCACTTCCTCCAGCTTATTGACGACGCCATCAGCTCTGTTTTGGCGAAAAACGCATAGAAAAGGGGGCTATTAGCCTTGAGAATTGAATGTACGGGTCTTTCGGAAATGCAAGGCTCCCTTATCGCCTTGGACGGCGTTTCGGACGTGAGCTATGACGAGCTTGCGGAAATTACCACCGGCAGCGGAGAGCGCCGCTACGGACGTGTCATAAAAATCGACGGCGACCGTGTAGTGCTTCAGGTTTTTGAAGGCACGGACGGCATCGACATGGAGCATGTGAACACCCGATTTACCGGCAAGCCCATCTCCCTGCCCCTGTCAAAGGAAATTTTGGGTCGCATCTTCGACGGCTCCGGAAAGCCTCTTGACGGGCTTCACGAGGTTTTTCCCGATGAGCGTCGGGACATCAACGGCTCCGCCATAAACCCGGTTTCCCGCCAGTATCCCCGAAGCTGCATCCTGACCGGAATTTCCTCAATCGACGCCACCTCCACCCTTATCCGGGGTCAAAAGCTTCCGATTTTTTCCGGCGCGGGCATGAGCCACAACCGCTTGGCGGCGCAAATTGTTCGGCAAGCCGAAACCATCGACAGCAAGGATGAATTCGCAATCGTTTTCTGCGCCATGGGCGTCAAAAACGACACTGCGGAGTTTTTCAAAAAGGACTTCCAAGAGTCCGGCGCGCTGGGAAGGGTTGTCATGTACCTCAACATGGCATCCGACCCCATAATCGAGCGCATTTTGGCGCCCCGTTGTGCCTTGACCGCCGCCGAATATCTTGCCTTTCACCACGGCTACCACGTGCTTGTCATCCTTACCGACATGACAAGCTATTGCGAAGCATTGCGTGAATTTTCCTCCTCAAAGGGTGAAATTCCCTCCCGAAAGGGTTTCCCCAGCTACATGTATTCCGACCTTGCCTCCCTTTACGAGCGGGCGGGCATGATTCGCGGCGTGAAGGGCAGCGTCACTCAGGTTCCCATCCTCACAATGCCAAACGACGATATCAGCCACCCCATCCCCGACCTTACGGGCTACATCACCGAGGGTCAAATCGTCCTCTCCCGCGAGCTTGAGCAAAGGGGCATCTATCCCCCTGTTTCCATCCTCCCCTCCCTGTCCCGACTGATGAAGGACGGCACAGGCAAGGGCTACACCCGTGAGGATCACTCGGATTTGGCAAACCAGCTTTTTGCCTCCTATTCCGCCGTTGCGGACGCCCGCAGTCTTGCCTCCGTTATCGGCGAGGACGAGCTTGGCCCTCTTGACAAGCTCTATGTGGAATTTGGAAACCGTGTGGAGCGGGAGCTTATCGCCCAAAGTGACCGTGAAAACCGCAGTCTTGACCAAACCCTTGACTTGGGCTGGGAGCTGCTTTCCATGCTTCCAAAGTCCGAGCTTTCCCGTGTTTCCTCCGACCTTCTCGAAAAATACTACAAGGGTGAAACGGAAGCGGCGCTCTAGCCCCCTCCCCCATTTTAACAATAGGTGGTGAACCAATTTGCCAAATCTGCCTCCCACAAAGGGCAACCTAATCGCCGCAAAGCGCTCCCGCGCCTTGGCTGAAAACGGCTTTGACCTGATGGACAAAAAGCGCAACATCCTAATCCGTGAGCTGATGGGGCTTATAGACAGCGCCGCCCGGCTCCAAAACCGCATTGACGTAACCTTTTCCCAAGCCTACAGCTCCCTGCGCCGCGCAAACATCTCTTTGGGCGGCTGCAAGGGCATTGCAAACGCCATGCCACTGGACAATTCCGTCCGTGTGCGCTATCGCAGCGTTATGGGCGTTGAGCTGCCCTCGGTTTCCTCGGAGCCCTCCGACCCACAGCTTCTTCCCTATGGCTTTGTGGGCACCAGCGCCGCCTTGGACGAGGCATACAAAAAGTTTAGCAGTGTCAAGGAGCTTAGCTTGGAGCTGGCGGAGCTGGAAAACAGCATTTACCGCCTTGCCTACTTCATAAAAAAAGCCCAAAAGCGGGCAAACGCCCTCCACAACATCGTAATCCCCGGCTTGGACGCCGACATTGTAAAAATCAGCGACGAGCTTGAGGAAAAAGAGCGTGAGGAATTCGTAAGACTAAAAGTAATCAAAGCACAAAAATCCGCCAAATAAAAAAATCGGGACAGCGAAATTTTTCGCTGTCCCGATTTTTATGTTCATTTGACGCCCGAAAGGCGTTTTGCGGCTTCCACCACATGGTTCACAAGCACAGAGCTTGTAACGGTGCCAACGCCGCCGGGCACGGGGGTTATGGCTCCCACAATCGGCTCCGCGGCTTCAAAATCCACGTCACCGCACATTTTGCCCTCCGCAAAGTTTATGCCAACGTCGATGACCACCTGAGCGGGGCTTACATATTCGCCGCCCACAGCGCTTGGATGTCCCGCCGCCACGATGAGAATTTCCGCTTTTTTTGTGATTGAGGGCATGTCCAGCGTTCGGGTGTGGCAAATCGTAACCGTGGCGTGCCTTGCAAGCAGCAGCATTGCCGCCGGCTTTCCAACCACAAGACTGCGTCCCACAACAACCGCATTTTTGCCCTTGCAGTCAATGCCGTAAAAGTCCAAAATTTCCACACACGCCTGGGCTGTGCAGGGGGCAAAGCCCTCGCCGCTTCCTGTGAAAACCCCAGCCAAGGAGCCGCTTGTAATGCCGTCGATATCTTTTTCCGGTGAAAGGGCGCGGCGCACAGCCTCGCCGTCCAAATGCTTTGGAAGGGGCATAAAAATCAGCACGCCATGTATGTCGGCATCCTCATTCAGCGCCGAAATTTCGCCAAGCAAAGCCTCTTGGCTGACCTCCTCCGGCAGGATAAGCTGCCGCACCTGAACGCCAACCTTTTCGCAACGCTTGATTGCGCCCTTTTCGTAGGCAAGGTCGTCCTCACGAGCACCCACCCGCAAAATCGCAAGAGTGGGGAAAATGTTTTGCAGGTTCAGCTTTTCGATTTCGGTTTTTGAGCGTTGGTTAATCGCCTCGGCAACCGCCGCGCCCTTTAATAATTCCGCCATGTTGTGGTTTCCTTCCTAGCTAAGCTTTTCAAAAACGTCCGCGTAAATTTTGTCGGCAAGGGGGCAATATTTGTTGAGCAGGGCTTCGGTTTCGTCCCGAAGCGCCTTGGAAAACGCCTTGTCGGTCATTGAACCCAGATTGATAAAAACGCTGAGGCTTGCGCCCATCAGCGCCGTTTTGCAGCACAAAACACCCACGCCCACATCCGAAAGCATAAGACGGCTGCCCTTTATTGCAAGCTCTGCGTGCATTTCGATTGCTTGGACGGCGGATTTCATGATGTTCAGCGGTGCGGTGCAGGCAAGTCGCAGGGCGTCCTCCATAATTTGCTCCCGAGTGGGGTCGTCCTTTGGGATGCCGTATGCCCGAGATAGGGGTTCAAAGCAGCGGGCGTCGTCGTCGATTTGGCTAAGGAGCTTTTCCCGAAGCGCCTGCGCCTCCCCGATTATTCTTTGGATGTCGTTTTCATATTCCGCATATTTTTTCTTGCCGGTGGTGAGGTTTGAAACCATTGCGGCAAGCGCCGTTCCGATGGCTCCCACCAGCGCCGCCGCTCCGCCGCCGCCGGGAACGGGAGCGTTTGAAGCCAGAGCTTCGGTAAATTCACGTGCAGTTTTTTCAGCAAAGGGCATAATAACTCCTCCAAATCGCATCGGTTTTGATGTGTTGTTTTGGCAAATCTCCGAAAGTCCGCTCAATATAACAGGTAATTTAATACAAGCAGAATATCACAATTTAGTCAATATTGCAATAAGGAAGCCCGCTCAAAAAAGCCCATGCGGAAAAAATATATCTCCGCCTTGGTTCCGCCTTCGGCTTTAACCAAAGGGTAAAATTTCCATATATTAGTATTCAGACCATAAAATGTAAGTTTTTTTACTGTGTCAGAGTGTTCCATAATTCTTGCTAAATAAGCCCGTTTTGTGTCACTCCGTTTCAGGTATGTTGCATTTCCACAGAAATTGTGCAAGATTACTCTCATTCTCTGTATATTTTGTGCGTTTGTACAATTGACACTTCTTGGATGCCGTGTTAACCTTTGTACAGGTCGAGTAAGTTATTCCCGACAATGCCGGTTCGGAAATGTCCGGCTCGTCAGCAAACCCAATTATCCTGTATATTAGTGATCCTGACGGCACACGTATACATCGGACAAGCGGCGGAGCGACGAATTTAAAAAAATTTTGGAGGTCATTATTATGGCATATAGCATGGATACAGTCGTAGGCGACATCATCGCCAATCCCGCAGCACTTGCAATCATGGACGAAATCATCCCCGGTTCTTCCAAGAACCCCATGTTGAAAATGGCAAAGAGCTTCACACTTGGTAAAGTTGCGAAGACCCCTGCTGCAAAGATTTCTGAAGCTAAGATCCAGGAGTTCATTGACCTTGCAAACTCAAGACTTGGCTAAATTCTAAATTACGTAACAAGTTTTACTTGTCGGTTAGCCTCACCGTCAGGAGACAAAATTGACAGTTTAAATTTGAAAATTTTTTAGCGCTTTTCAGGCAGCACGCCGAATTTATTCGACGTGCTGTTTGTTTTTTTATCTCCCCCTCCCCTCCCAAGCCCCACCTTGATTTGCCGTGCATACTGAACAGTAACTGTTGACAGTTTTTGTAATTAGTGCTAAAATAAAGTCGTTCATCGGAGGAAACCCGCTCATCGGAAGCGGTTTGCCGGATAAGATGGCAAGCTGAGACGCTTGCTGTTTTGTTCGGTCTTTTTTATAGGGAGATATCAATGGAAAAAATCAATCACTTCACCGAGGGGAGCATCATTAAGCCCCTCCTAAAATTTACAATACCCGTTGTTTTTGCGCTGCTGCTCCAAATCATGTACGGTGCGGTGGACCTTATCGTGGTGGGAAAATTCGGCACTGTGGGCGACGTTTCCGGCGTCACCACGGGCAGTCAGCTCATGTCAACGCTTACCAACCTTTTCACCGGGCTTGCCATGGGAACCACCATTCTGCTGGGTCAAAAAATCGGTCAAAAAAAGCAGGAGGAGGCAGGCGACATCGTTGGCAGCGGCATTTGCCTTTTTGCCGCGATGGCGGTTATCGGCACCATTGTCATGCTCCTTTGCAACGGACCTCTCGTCTCCCTGATGCAGGCGCCGCCGGAGGCATTGGAGCAGACCGCCTCCTATGTTTTCATCTGTAGCTGCGGCATTGTTTTCATCATCGCCTACAATGTTTTGGGCAGTGTTTTTCGCGGCATCGGCGACTCCAAAACGCCGCTGATCGCTGTCGCAATTGCCTGTGCCGCCAACGTAATCGGTGACTTAATCCTAGTTTGGGGCTTCAAAATGGGCGCCTCGGGCGCCGCAATCGCAACCGTTGCCGCCCAAGGGCTAAGCGTCGTTTTGTCACTGCTGATGCTTCGCCGCCGAAAGCTGCCCTTTGCCTTTTCACTGAGCAGTATCCGCTTTAATTGGCTCCACATCGGGCGCATAATCAAGCTTGGCACACCCATTGCCATGCAAAGTGTGCTTGTGAGCATTTCCTTCCTCGCCGTCACGGCAATCGTGAATGTTTTGGGCGTTGTCCCCTCCGCCGCCGTGGGCGTTTCGGAAAAGCTGTCCGGCTTCATCATGCTCATCCCCCTTGCCTTCATGCAGTCCATGTCCGCCTTTGTGGCGCAAAACTTCGGTGCCCGTCGGCTGGACAGGGCAAAAAAAGCCATGGGCTACGGAATGCTTATTTCCTTCATTTTCGGCGCGATAATGGCTTATGTTTCTTTCTTCCACGGTGATTTTCTCGCTTGGCTGTTCAACAAGGACCCGGAGGTCATCGCCGCCACGGCGCTCTACATGAAGGCATATGCCTTTGACACCGTGCTGGTGCCCTTTTTGTTCTGCTTTACCGGCTTTTTCAACGGCTGCGGCAGAACCTCCTTTGTTATGGCTCAGGCAATTATCGGCTCCATCGGAATTAGAATTCCACTGTCATATCTGTTCAGCCGTGGT
>JAVVZC010000015.1:0-15597 GCA_036650755.1 Oscillospiraceae bacterium | reverse complement strand
GGTGTTATAATGTTAAAGTATGCAAGTATTCACTTAAATTCATATATATTTTATGCTTTCCGGAAATAGGGGGGACCTTCGTGAAAAAAGTTCGCATTTCAAATAACGTAATCAGGCGTTTGCCTATGTATCTTCGCAAGCTGGACGACCTGATTTGCTCCGGTACCGAACGCATCTCATCCAACGAATTAGGTACGCAAATGGGTCTTACACCCTCACAAATTCGGCAGGATTTTAGCTGTTTCGGCGAATTTGGCCAGCAGGGCTACGGCTACCGTGTGTCGGAGCTGCGGGATCAAGTCGCCCGCATTTTGGGCATGAACAACGGCTTTTCCGTCATCATTATCGGCGCGGGAAATTTGGGCAACGCCCTTATCAAAAACTTTGGCTTTGGCGACCACGGCTTCAAGCTTGTCGCCGCCTTCGATTCCAGCCCCGACCTTATCGGTACCGTTATTGACGGCACCCCGGTGCTTGACAGCGCCAATCTTGCCGCTTGGCTCAGCGAAAACCCAATCGACATCGTTGTTCTGACCGTTCCCCGCAGCACCGCAAAATCTCTTGCTGTAATCGCGGCGGATTGCGGCGTTCGCGGCATCTGGAACTTCACCAACAACGAGCTTGAGCTTGACCGTGACGACGTTTACGTGGAAAATATCCATTTTTCTGACAGCCTGCTTACACTCAGCTATTTCCTTTCAAAAAACGATATGGACATAATCGCCGACAGATAGCAGCATTTTGGAGGACATCGTGAAAATCAAAAAATTCCTTTCGGGCGTTCTCGCCCTTACTATTTTGTGCGGAGGCGCCGCGGCATATGCGGCGGGCACCCCCGGCAGTGCTCAGGACCCGCTCATATCAAAATCCTACGTTGACAGCAGCTTTTCAAATGACGTCATGATAAAGCCGCTGGAGGAGCTTCAAAACTCCATGACGGTTTTGCGCTACAAGCTTCAACAGGCGACCGTCACCCCGCCAAAGGGCGACTACACCCAAGCGCTTCCCTCCGGCAGCTCACTTTATCTTTCCCAAGGCTCCGGCTTTGCCCTGCTTTCCGGCGGCGGAATGATTGTTAACAAGGGACATTCTCTGCTTGACCTCAGCACCGGGCTTAACATTCCAAACGGAACCCCTCTTTCTCCCGGACACCGCTATCTTTCCGCTTCCGGCGGCAATCCCTCCGTCACCATTACAAACCCCTCTCTTGTCAAAATCTATGGCAATGTTCAGGTCACGCCCGGCAGCGGCGTCAGCTTTTCCGATGTAACTTCGGAAAAGTGGTACTACAAAGACGTCACCTACGCCGTGGAAAAGGGTCTAATCAACGGCAGAGGCGGCGGCATCTACGCGCCGGAAGATTTTCTTTCCATTGCGGAGGCGATAAAGCTTGTATCTTGCATCCATCAGAGATATAATACAGGTAGTGTCACCCTTACAAACGACCCCACTCTTTGGTATAAGCCCTATGTGGACTACGCCGCAAGTAATGGCATCGTCACAAAAACCTATCCCAACTACAACACAAAAATTTCACGGCAGGAATTTGTCTCTGTTTTCTTCGCCGCTATGCCCGACTCCGAATACAGCGTCATAAACAGCGTTTCCGATAACGCCATCCCCGACGTCAAGCAAAGCCACGTCTACTCAAAGCAAATCTATGCCTTTTATCGCGCGGGCATTTTAGTCGGCTCCGACGCTACGGGTGCTTTTCTCCCCGACTCCAACATCAAAAGAAATGAGGTTGCGGCAATCTTAACGAGAATGTTTGAAAAAACCGCTCGTCAAAAAATTACATTACAATAGGTTCATTACTGCGGTCGGCCTGCCTAAGGAGATATTTTCCGGAATACGGGACGACCGCATTTTACTAGTAATTTGAGGTGTTACAGATGTCTGATACAATCGCTGCCATCGCCAGCGGGAACATTGTTTCCGCAATCGGCATACTGCGGCTGTCCGGTGACGACGCTATCAATATAGTTTCCTCCCTGTTTCGTCCCACCTATGGAGGCATGCTTTCTGAAGCCGCGGATCGCTGTCTTGTTTTGGGCGATTTGCTTGGCAGCAGGGGACAGGTGCTGGATAATTGCCTTGCAACCATCAGCCGCGCTCCCAAAAGCTACACAGGTGAAAACACGGCGGAGCTTCAATGTCACGGCTCGCCCACGGTTTTGCGTCTCGCGCTGGAGGCTCTTTTTTCCAAGGGCGCAAGGCAGGCGCTCCCCGGCGAATTCACAAAACGTGCCTTCCTTAACGGACGCATGGATCTTACCCAAGCGGAGGCAGTCATTGACCTTATCGACGCCACCACCGCCGCCGCCGCGGAAAATGCCGCAGGTCAGCTTGGCGGCGCAATTTTGCACAGAACCGACGATATCTACAGCAGCTTGCTTGACATTATCTCCCACTACCACGCGGTTTTGGACTATCCCGACGAGGACATTGCCGATTTTCAGCTTAAGGATTACGAAAAAACCCTCAATTCAGCCGTTGACGAGCTTTCCGCTCTTTTAAAAACCTTTGAGCGGGGGCGGGTGATGAAAAGCGGGGTGCCCGCAACAATTGTTGGCAAGCCAAACGCCGGAAAATCCTCACTGCTTAACGCGCTTTTGGGCTATGAACGTGCAATCGTCACCTCCATTCCCGGCACCACCCGGGACACAATCGAAGAATGCGTCAGCTTGGGCGGGGTTTTGCTTCGCCTGACGGACACCGCCGGCATTCGGGGAACCTCCGACCCCATCGAAAAAATCGGCGTTGACAGGGCAATTTCCTCAGCCGGCTCAGCAGAGCTTGTGCTTGCGGTTTTTGACGGCTCCTGCCCCCTTTGCGATGAGGATTTTGAGGCGATTTCCGCCGCAAAAAGCGCAAAATGCTCCGTTGCCGTGGTCAACAAAAGCGATTTGCCCCAGCTAATTGATGTTTCACTTCTCCGCAGCAGCTTCAACAGTGTCTGCGCGGTTTCCGCCTTGGATAAAACAGGGCTTGACGCCTTGGGCGCGGCAGTTGCGGCGCTTTTCCCCCTGCCCGCTGTGCCTGCCGGCGAAATTCTCACAAATTCCCGCCACGCCGAAGCCGTCAGCCGTGCGCTTATTTCCATGAACAGCGCAATCGACGCCATGAAGCTTGGCGAAACCCCGGACATTGTCCTGACGGAGGCGGAAAACGCCCTCTCCGCCATGGGTGAGCTCACGGGGAAAAACCTTCGCAGTGACATCACCGAAAGAATTTTCTCAAGGTTTTGTGTCGGCAAATAGCTTTTACTCCCGCAACAAATTACGATATTCCGGACATCGCAGATGTTATGAGAATAAACAAACAGAAGAAAGAAGGAGAATTATTATGAGCAAAAAATACGTCTACCCGTTTTCGGAAGGAAATGGCGGAATGCGCGAGCTTCTCGGCGGCAAGGGCGCAAACCTTGCGGAAATGACCGTTTTGGGAATGCCGGTTCCGAAGGGCTTCACCATTACAACGGAGGCATGCACCCGTTACTACGAGGATGACAAAAAGCTGGGTGCCGATATCCAAGAAGAAATCATGGCAAACGTGAAAAAGCTGGAAGAACTCACCGGCAAAAGCTTTGGCTGCGTTGATAACCCCCTGCTTGTCTCCGTGCGAAGCGGCGCCCGCGCCTCAATGCCCGGAATGATGGACACAATCCTAAACCTTGGTCTTAACGACGGCGTGGCGGAGGAGCTGATTAAGCTCACCGGCAACCCCCGTTTTGTTTATGACGCTTACCGTCGCTTCATCCAAATGTTTTCCGATGTTGTTATGGAGCTTCCCAAGGACAAATTTGAAGAATACCTTACAGTCATGAAGGCTGATAGGGGAGTGAAGCTTGATTCCGAGCTTTCCGCCTCCGACCTTAAGGAGCTTGTTGCAACCTTTAAGGCATATTACAAAACCCGCATGGGCGTTGAATTCCCCTCTGACCCCGTTGAGCAGATGATGCTTTCCGTCACCGCTGTTTTCCGCAGCTGGGACAACCCCCGTGCAAACGTCTATCGCCGCATGAACGACATTCCCAGCTCTTGGGGCACCGCCGTTAACGTTCAGGAAATGGTTTTCGGAAACATGGGCGAGGATTCCGGCACAGGCGTCGCCTTTACCCGTGACCCCGCAACCGGCGAAAAGCGTCTCTATGGCGAGTTCCTTATGAATGCTCAGGGCGAGGACGTTGTCGCCGGCATCCGCACCCCCCAAACCATTGACCAGCTTGCCCAAGTCATGCCCGAGGTCTACAAGGAGTTCTCCGACATTGCAGACAGACTTGAGGCTCATTACCGCGACATGCAGGACATGGAATTCACAATCGAGCACGGCAAGCTTTTCATGCTTCAAACCAGAAACGGCAAGCGCACCGCTCAGGCGGCAATGAAAATTGCAATCGCTCTTGTTAACGAGGGCATGTGCACAAAGGAAGAAGCCCTCCTAAAAATCGACCCCAAGCAGCTGGACGCTGTTTTGCACCCCTGCTTTGACACCAAGGCTCTCAAAAACGCAACTCCCGTTGCAAGCGGCTTGCCCGCTTCCCCCGGTGCTGCCTGCGGCGCTGTTTACTTCACCGCCCAAAGCACCAAGGAGCACGCAAAGGAAGGCCCCGTTCTGCTGGTCAGAACCGAAACCAGCCCCGAGGACATTGAGGGCATGGCGGCTGCCGAGGGCATCCTTACCGCCCGTGGCGGCAGAACCAGCCACGCCGCCGTTGTTGCCCGCGGCATGGGCACCTGCTGTGTTGCAGGCTGCGGCGCAATCCATATCAGCGAAAAAGAAGGCACCCTTACAGTTGGCGGAAACGTTGTCCACGAGGGCGACTTCATGTCCATCGACGGTGTCACAGGCAACGTCTATCTTGGCTCCATCAAAACCGTTGAAGCCGAGGTTGCAGGCGAATTTGCAATCATCATGGAGTGGGCGGACGAATGCCGCAGACTTCATGTCCGCGCAAACGCCGATAACCCGGCAGACGCCGCCGCCGCTCTAAAATTCGGCGCAGAGGGCATTGGTCTTTGCCGCACCGAGCACATGTTCTTTGACACCGCCCGCATCCCCGCTGTCCGTGAAATGATTGTCTCAAAAACCGAGGAACAGCGCCGCCGCGCACTTGCAAAAATTCTGCCCATGCAACGTAGTGACTTTGAAGGCATCTTCAAGTCCATGCTGGGCAAGCCTGTTACCATCCGCCTCCTTGACCCCCCACTTCACGAATTTTTGCCCTCTGCCGACTCCGACATTGAGGAACTGGCAAATGACATGGGCATCAGCTTCAAGGAGCTGAAGGCAACTGTTACCGACCTTCACGAAATCAACCCCATGATGGGCATGCGGGGCTGCCGCCTTCCCATTATGTGGCCCGAAATCGGTGAAATGCAGACCCAAGCAATCATCGAAGCCGCAATCAACGTAATCAAGGAAACAGGGGAGAGCATCATTCCCGAAATCATGGTTCCTCTGGTTGGCTCCGGCGGAGAAATCCGTTACCTGAAAAAGCTTATCACAAACACCGCCGACGCCATCATACACAAGAGCGGCATCGACCTCAAATACCTTGTGGGCACAATGATTGAGCTGCCCCGCGCCGCAATGTCCGCAGACCGTATCGCGGAGGAGGCAGAATTCTTCTCCTTCGGCACAAACGACCTTACCCAAATGAGCTACGGTCTTTCCCGTGACGACTCCGGCAAGTTCCTGCCCCAATATCTGGACATGAAAATCTTCGAATCCGACCCCTTCGAGAAGTTCGACATTCTTGGAACCGGTCGTTTGGTGGAAACCGCCGTCACTCTCGGACGTCGCGTTCGCCCCGAAATGCACATGGGCATTTGCGGTGAGCACGGCGGCGACCCCTCCTCCATCGAATTCTTCAACTCCATCGGGCTTGACTACGTCAGTTGCTCACCCTACCGTGTCCCCATCGCAAGACTTGCGGCGGCTCATGCGGCAATCAAGGAAAAAAACGCCAAAGCAAAGGCAGAAAAGCCTGCAAAGTAAAATAACAAAGCTTTCCTCCGCCCCCCTCCATTTTTGGAGAGGGGCGGATTTTTTTGCGCTCTTTATGCAATCTTAATGCTCCGCTCACAGCCCTTACACCGTTTTAATTTCACACTTAATATAATGATTACAGGTAAAGGAAAGAAGTGATTTTCATGAAGCTTAAGTATGGAACCCAAACACATTCGTTTTTGTTCTGGTGTATGTCACTATTTCTGCTGCCAATAGGCGTTGTGGGAGCCGTAACAGCCGGAACGCTGGCGCTTATGGCGCCAATTGCACTGCTGATGGGCTGGGCATTTTAGAGAATTTCGGGAGGAAGAAAAAATGGAGATTGTTATCGGAATAATCGGTGTGGGAGCGCTCATAATGCTTGGCTACTACATCGTGATTTTAATGCGAGGTGACGTGAAATGACAGGAACAGTAATTCAATACATCTTATATCTTGGGATTTTGGTGGTTCTTGCCATTCCGCTGGGAGCCTATATCGCAAAGTTTATGAACGGAGAGAAAACCTTTCTCTCAAAAATCCTTGTCCCCTGTGAAAAAGCGGTGTATAAACTGCTGCGGGTTAATAGCGAGGAGCAGATGAGCTGGAAAAAATACGCTCTCTGCGTACTGCTTTTTTCCGCCATCGGCTTTGTTTTTCTTTTCCTTTTACAGCTCATGCAGGGCTTTCTGTTTGGAAATCCCCAAAACCTGCCGAGCGTCAAATGGGATTTGGCTTTTAACACCGCTTCAAGCTTTGTAACAAACACCAACTGGCAGTCCTACAGCGGGGAGGCAACTCTCAGCTATCTTACACAGGCGCTGGGGCTGACGGTTCAAAACTTTGTTTCCGCCGCAACGGGAATTGCAGTGCTTTTTGCGCTAATCCGTGGCTTCATAAAGGTTAAAGCTGAGGGCTTGGGCAGTTTTTGGGTGGACATGACCCGAATTGTTATACACCTTCTGCTTCCGCTGAACCTTGTGCTTGCACTGCTTTTGGTTGGCGGCGGCGTTGTACAAACCTTCAAGGGTGCGGAAACCGTTTCCCTGCTTGAACCCATCGCCGTCACAAGCGAGGGCGAAATCATCGAAAACGCCAAAATCGACCTTGAAAGCGAAACCGTCACGGTGGACGGCAAGGCGGTCGAGGGCGCAGAAATCGTCACTGAGGAAATCGTTCCTCTGGGCCCTGCCGCAAGCCAAGTTGCCATCAAGCAAAGCGGCACCAACGGCGGTGGCTTTTACGGCACAAACGCGGCGCATCCCTTGGAAAACCCCAACATTTTCACAAACCTTTTGGAAATGCTTTCAATTTTACTAATCCCTGTGGCGCTGTGCTTCACCTTTGGAAAATGCGTCAAAAACAAAAAGCAGGGCGTTGCCCTCTTTATGGCAATGTTCCTTTGCTTGGTGCTGGCGCTGGGAATTATCGCCGTGAACGAGCAGGGGGGAACAGCCCAGCTTGCGCAAAACGGCAGTGTTGACATTTCAATGCAAAACCAAGCCGGCGGCAACATGGAGGGCAAGGAGGCACGCTTTGGAATTGCAGGCTCCTCCACTTGGACCGCCTTCACAACGGCGGCGTCCAGCGGCTCCGTTAACGCCATGCACGACAGCTACACACCCCTTGGCGGAATGGTCGCAATGGTGCTGATGCAGCTTGGTGAGGTAATTTTCGGCGGCGTGGGCTGTGGGCTTTACGGAATGCTTGCCTTCGCGATTTTGACGGTTTTCATTGCCGGGCTGATGGTTGGCAGAACGCCCGAATTTTTGGGCAAAAAAATTGAGCCCTACGAGATGAAGTGGGCGGTTTGCGTTTGCCTTGCAACCCCCATCGCGATTTTGGTGGGCAGCGGTTTGGCGGCGATTGTGCCCCAAGTTTTGGACAGTGTTCACAACAGCGGCGCCCACGGCTTTTCCGAGCTGCTCTATACCTACACCTCGGCGGGTGGAAATAACGGCTCCGCCTTTGCGGGCTTTAACGCAAACACTGTGTTTTTGAACCTGTCAATCGGACTTGTAATGCTCTTTGCCCGCTTTGTTCCCATCATCGGAACCCTTGCAATTGCAGGAAGTCTTGTTGGGAAAAAGAAAATTGCCACAACGGCGGGAACTCTTTCCACCACCAACGCACTTTTCGTATTCCTGCTTATTTTCGTTGTACTTCTAATCGGCGCGCTCAGCTTTTTCCCCGCTCTGGCGCTGGGACCTCTTGCCGAATTCTTCGGCAGCATAGCATAGAAAGGTTGTGAATAATCATGGCTGAAAAACCAAAAAGCGCTTTTGCAGACAAAAAAATGCTTGGCAGAGCGATTAAGGACTCCTTCATAAAACTAAAACCAAAAACCCAAGCGGAAAACCCCGTCATGCTTTTGGTGTATATATCCGCAATTTTGACAACGGCACTTTGGGTGCTCTCCTTGTTCGGCGTCAGGGACGCCGGAAGCGGCTTCACCTTTGCAATTGCAATTATCCTCTGGTTCACCGTGCTTTTTGCAAACTTTGCGGAGGCGATTGCCGAGGGCAGGGGCAAGGCACAGGCGGACTCCCTCCGCGCGGCGAAAAAGGACGTTATCGCCCACAAAATTCCCTCCATCGAAAAGCGGGAAAGCATCACGGACGTCTCCTCCTCAACCCTTAAAAAAGGCGAGCTTGTTGTGGTAAAGGCAGGGGAGCAAATCCCTGCCGACGGCGAAGTGGTTGACGGCGCGGCATCGGTGGACGAGAGCGCCATAACCGGCGAATCCGCACCGGTTATAAGAGAAAGCGGCGGCGACAGAAGCGCCGTTACGGGCGGCACAACGGTGCTTTCCGACTGGATTGTCCTTCGGGTTACCAGCGAAGCCGGGGAGAGCTTTCTTGACAAAATGATTGCAATGGTTGAGGGCGCCTCTCGGAAAAAAACACCCAACGAAATTGCGCTTCAAATTTTTCTCGTGGCGCTGTCCATAATTTTCATCGTTGTAACTGTTTCACTTTACACCTATTCCGCCTTCTCCGCAAAGCTTGGCGGCATCGAAAACCCAACCTCGGTCACAACTCTTGTGGCGCTTTTGGTTTGCCTTGCGCCCACCACAATCGGCGCTCTGCTCTCCGCAATCGGAATTGCGGGCATGAGCCGTCTAAATCAGGCAAACGTGCTTGCAATGAGCGGCAGAGCCATTGAAGCCGCCGGCGACGTTGACATTTTGATGCTGGACAAAACCGGCACAATCACTCTCGGAAACCGTCAAGCCTGCGCCTTTATCCCCGTTGACGGCGCAACTGCGGAGGAGCTTGCGGACGCCGCCCAGCTTTCCTCCCTTGCGGACGAAACCCCGGAGGGCAGAAGCGTTGTCATTTTGGCAAAGGAGCTTTTCGGCATCCGCGGCAGAAGCCTTTCGGACAAGGAAATGAGCTTCATTCCCTTCACGGCAAAAACCCGCATGAGCGGCGTTGACTTTGACGGCAACGAAATTCGCAAGGGCGCGGCGGACTCCGTGCGGGACTATGTTGAAGCCTTTGGAAACCCCTACAGCGCCCAATGCGACGAAGCTGTTCGGAACATTTCAAATCAAGGCGGCACGCCACTTGTGGTTGCAAAAAACCATGTAATTTTGGGCGTTATCCATCTTAAGGACATCATAAAGCAGGGCGTTCAGGAAAAATTTGCAGACCTGCGCAAAATGGGCATAAAAACCATTATGATAACAGGCGACAACCCCCTGACCGCCGCCGCAATCGCCGCCGAAGCGGGTGTTGACGACTTTCTTGCGGAGGCAACCCCGGAAGCAAAGCTTGAAATGATTAGAGATTTTCAGGCAAAGGGGCACCTTGTTGCCATGACGGGCGACGGCACAAACGACGCTCCCGCTCTTGCTCAGGCAGACGTTGCCGTTGCCATGAACACAGGCACCCAAGCGGCAAAGGAAGCGGGCAACATGGTTGACCTTGACTCCTCGCCCACCAAGCTAATCGACATTGTACGCATCGGAAAACAGCTTTTGATGACCCGAGGCAGTCTTACCACCTTTTCAATCGCAAACGACCTTGCAAAATATTTTGCCATCATTCCCGCACTTTTCATGGGGCTTTACCCCGGGCTTTCCGCCCTTAACATCATGGGGCTTCATTCGCCCCAAAGCGCGGTGCTGTCAGCAATAATCTACAACGCCCTCATCATCATTGCCCTAATCCCGCTGGCACTTAAGGGCGTCAAATACCGTGAGGTTCCGGCGGGCGCTCTGCTAAAGCGGAACCTGCTAATCTATGGCGTGGGCGGGCTTGCGGCACCCTTTATCTTCATAAAGCTGCTGGATCTGCTGCTTGTCGCCTTGGGCGCGGCATAAAATCTTTGGAGGTACAAAATCATGAAAACAATTAAAGAAGCACTTCCCCGCGCCGCGGTTTTCTTTCTAATCCTCACCCTGCTTTGCGGCGGAGTTTATACCCTTGCCGTCACCGGCGCCGCCCAGCTCATTTTTCCAAAGCAGGCAAACGGCAGTATCATTGAGGTGGACGGAAAAAAATACGGCTGTGAGCTTTTGGCGCAAAGCTTTTCGGATGAGGGGCACATGTGGGGGCGGGTCATGAGCCTTGACCTGTCCACCTTTAAGGACGAAAACGGCAAGCGGCTGATGTATTCGGCGCCCTCAAACCTTAGCCCCTCCGGCGAGGAATTTAAAGCGCTTGTGGCACAGCGGGTCAGCATGATGAAAGCCGCAAACCCGGAAATGAAGGAAGAAGCTATCCCCGTTGACCTTGTCACAAATTCCGGCAGTGGGCTTGACCCACACATTTCAAAGGCGGCGGCAGAATACCAAATTCCCCGAATTTGCGCCGCCAGAGGCATCAGCGAAGCCCAGCTTGAAAAAATCATTGAAAAATGCACTGACAAAAAGCTTTTCGGCGTTCTGGGCGAGGAAGTGGTCAATGTGCTTGAGGTGAACCTAAGCTTAGAGGGAATTTTGAAATAAAGTTTGTATATGAAAGTTTTTTGCTGTATATTTAAAGAAATAAAGGCAGGTGAAAGCCATGGCAGACAGAGCAAGCCCGGAGGAAATCCTAAAACGAATTAAGGACGAAAACCTGCGGCAAAACAGGGGACACCTTAAGATTTTCTTCGGCTATGCCGCTGGCGTTGGCAAAACATATGCCATGCTAAAGGCTGCCCACGCCGCCAAAAGGCGGGGAGTGGACGTTGTCGCGGGCTACATTGAGCCCCACGCAAGACCCCAAACAAAGCAGCTCCTAAACGGGCTTGAAGCCCTGCCCACCATGGCGGTGGAGCACAAATCCATCACCCTTAACGAGTTTGACCTTGACGCCGCGCTTAAGCGCCACCCAAAGCTGATTTTGGTGGATGAGCTTGCCCACACAAATTCCGAATATTGCCGCCACACCAAGCGGTATCAAGACGTTGAGGAGCTGCTCAACGCGGGCATCGACGTTTTTACAACCATCAATGTTCAGCACATCGAAAGCCTGAACGACATTGTCGCCTCCATCACAGGCGTCATTGTGGGCGAGCGAATTCCCGACCACGTTTTTGACAGCGCCGACCAAGTGGAGCTGGTGGACATTGAGCCGGAGGAGCTGATTGAGCGCTTTAACAGCGGCAGAGTTTATGGCGAAGCCCAAACAAAGCAGGCGCTGGGAAATTTCTTTTCAACAGAAAACCTGACCGCCCTGCGGGAAATTGCCCTGCGGCGCACGGCGGATCGGGTGAACCGAATGTCCGAGCGGGCAAGGCTTTTTCAGCCCGCCGACTATTTCACGGAGGAGCACATTTTAGTCTGTCTTTCCTCCTCGCCCAGCAACCAAAAAATCATCCGCACGGCGGCACGAATGGCAAAGGCGTTCAGCAGTAGCTTCACCGCTCTTTTTGTGGAGGACTCCGCCTTCCAAAGCATGTCCGAGGAAAACAAAAAGCGTCTCCGTGGCAACATCCATCTCGCCCAGCAGCTGGGTGCCACCATCGAAACCGCCTGCGGGGACGACGTTGCCTTCCAAATTGCCGAATTTGCAAGGCTTTCGGGCGTTTCAAAAATCGTTTTGGGGCGCAGCAGTCTTAGACGCAAGCATTTTTGGGACAAAGCGCCGCTCACAGAGCGGCTAATCGAATTTGCGCCCACCATTGATATTTACATCATCCCCGACCAGCAAACAGCAAGCTACAGCCGCCAAAAATCTCAAAAGCCCCACTACAAGCTTTCACTTGCGGACATCCTTAAATCCCTTGGAATTCTTGGTCTTGCAACGCTTTTGGGCTTTCTGTTTTACCGCCTTGGGTTTAGCGAGGCGAACATCATAACGGTCTATATTTTGGGCGTTTTGATTATCGCCGTTGTCACAACAAACAGGCTTTACAGCCTTGTTTCTTCGGTTTTCAGTGTGCTTATCTTCAACTTTTTCTTCACAGTGCCAAGGTTTTCACTGCAAGCCTATGACAAGGGCTACCCACTTACTTTTCTTGTCATGTTCATCGCCGCCTTTATCACGGGCTCCCTTGCAACTCAAATCAAAAAGCAGGCAAAGCAGTCCGCAAAAACCGCAAACAGAACCAAAATCCTTTTGGAAACCAACCTTCTTTTGCAGGAGCAAAAAGAGGCGGACGGCATAATTGAAGTGACCGCAAATCAGCTGGTTAAGCTGATGAAAAAAGATATTGTTTTCTACAAAGCCGAAAACGACAGCCTTTTACCGCCCAAAACCTTTGCGCAAGCCGCCGAAGCTCAGGACGTTTCCGCGCTCACAAGCGAAAACGAAAAAGCTGTGGCGAATTGGGTTTTCAAAAACAACAAGCACGCCGGCGCAACCACAAACACCTTGGGCAACGCAAAGTGCCTTTACCTTGCAATTCGGGTTTCCGGGCAGGTGCTGGGCGTTGTTGGAATTGCCCTTAAGGGCAGTGCCATGGACACCTTTGAAAACAACATTCTGCTCTCGATTTTGGGCGAATGCGCCCTTGCCTTGGAAAAGGAAAAAGCCAGCCGTCAGCGTGAGGAAGCGGCGGCGCTTGCAAAAAACGAACAGCTTCGTGCCAACCTTTTGCGCTCCATTTCCCACGACCTGCGCACCCCGCTGACCAGCATTTCCGGCAACGCGGCAATTCTTTTGAGCAGTGACCAACGCCTTAGCGCCGAAAAAAGAGCTCGGCTTTACACGGATATCTACGACGACTCCCTTTGGCTCATAAATCTTGTGGAAAATCTGCTCTCCGTCACCCGAATTGAGGACGGCACAATGGGGCTGCACCTTCAGGCGGAGCTGATGGACGAGGTAATTTCCGAGGCGCTTGCGCACATCAACCGCAAAAGCGCGGAGCACAAAATCCTTGTCCGTCAGTCCGAGGACTACATCATGGCAAAAATGGATGCGCGGCTGATAGTTCAGGTTATAATAAACATCGTGGACAACGCCATCAAATATACGCCGCAAAATTCCACAATAACAATCAGCGTCAAAAAGCGAAACCACTTGGTTTCCCTTGAAATTGCCGATGACGGAAACGGACTTTCCGATGAGGAAAAATCCAAGATTTTCGAAATGTTCTACACCGCGAACAGCAGCTCCGCCGACAGCCGTCGGGGTCTTGGACTGGGGCTGGCGCTTTGCAAATCCATCATAACTGCCCACGGCGGCGAAATTTCCGTTTCCGATAACAAGCCCCGTGGTACAATTTTCACATTCACTTTGCCTGCAGAGGAGGTTCGGCTCCATGAATAAATCAAGCGTTTTGGTGGTTGAGGACGATATGGCTGTGCGAAACCTTATTTCCACCACACTCGAAACCCACGATTACAAGTTTCGGACAGCGCCCACAGGGGAAGCCGCCGTGCTGGAGGCCGCCTCTCACAACCCGGATGTTGTGCTACTGGATTTGGGTTTGCCGGACATGGACGGCATCGAAATCATCAAAAAAATCCGCACTTGGTCCAATATGCCCATCATAGTCATCAGCGCCAGAAGCGAGGACACGGACAAAATCGAAGCGCTGGACGCGGGCGCGGACGACTACCTCACAAAGCCCTTTTCCGTCGAGGAGCTGCTTGCAAGACTGCGCGTCACCTTCCGCAGGCTCAACTATCTTCAAGGCTCGGCGGGTGAGGACAGCTCCGCATTTATAAATGGTGAGCTGAAAATCGACTTCGCCTCCGGCTGCGCGTTTTTAAGCGGCGAGGAGCTGCACCTGACGCCAATTGAGTTTAAGCTGCTCTGCCTGCTGGCAAAAAATGTTGGCAAGGTGCTGACCCACAGCTACATCACCCGTGAAATTTGGGGCAGTGCTTGGGACAGCGACGTCGCCTCCCTTCGGGTTTTCATGGCGACCCTGCGGAAAAAGCTGGAGCAAAATTCCGCCGAAGCAAAATACATCCAAACCCATATCGGCGTTGGATATCGAATGCTTCGAATTTAATGAAAACAGAGCAATATATGCGCAATATCCGCTATTTTCAGCGAATATTGCGCTTTTTGCTCCGTTTTCATACACAATCTATATATAATTTGAAACAGTTTACAGGTCGTATTTGCTGAAATTATCCTCGCAGCAGCAGTGTCCGTCATTAAAACCGGAGTTAAGAACCTCAATATATGAGTCCCCAACCGTGGTATTTGCGCCAAAGTTGATTGGAATTTCCACCAAAATAGTTTGACTGACAGTGAAGGTGCTGACCAGATTTCTTTGCCCGTTACAGCGCACATTTCCGGGAATAATAAGGGGTTCTCCGCAGCATTTTGTAACCGCAGTGCCGGGAGAGGCGAAGGGCGCAACAGAAACGGGGACGCAAACCTTGGCTTTTTGGTAGCCCACAGCGGGGCAGGTTGTCGGCTCGGGGGGAGGGCAGACCTCGGGAACCTCGGGGCAGTTATATTTGTACATTGTTTTTCCACCTTTCAGAGAGAATTCAATACAGTATATGTAAGCTGATAAAATTGGGTGTCAATGTATTCTTATGGATGAAAAAGTCGAAAAATGTTCTTGACAAACTGTGGAATTTCAAATATACTGAACATGTATTAAACATGTTTAATACATGAAAAGGGGAGAGCTAATGGGAAATCCTGAAACAAGAGGGAAGTTGCTCCAAGCCGCAAAACGCCTGCTGCTCCAAGCTTCTGGGCTTGAAGGCGTCACGGCGCGGCAAATTTCCACCGAGGCGGGCACAAACCTTGCCATGATAAATTATTGCTTCAAATCCAAGGACGAGCTTTTGAAGCTGGCGGTTGACGAAATAATCGGTGAAGAATTCTCGCGCTACACCGTATCCAATAATCCCGAATTATCGGCAAAATCTCGGCTTCGTGAGCTGCTTTTTAATGTCTCCAAAGCGATGATAAAATTTAAAAGTCTGACAAAGCTCTCAATTCCATACCTGATGCTTTACGACGAAATTACGCTCCCGCAGAAGCTTTTGCCCTTGATACGTCAGCATTTCAACGGCAAAAGAACTGAAGCCGAATGCAGGGTAATTGCATTCCAATTGGTCTATCCCATGCAACTGATTTTCTACCGCGCCGAGGATTTTAAAAACTACTCCGGCGTAGACGTCACTGACGAAAAACAAATGGAAGGCTTTTTGGACTCCCAAATCAACATGCTGCTAGATTAAGCCATAAGCGAAAA
>JAVVZC010000014.1:0-15863 GCA_036650755.1 Oscillospiraceae bacterium | reverse complement strand
ACTTTGCGGCAGAGCTGCTTGCCGAGCAGGTGGACGCGGACGTGCTTCTCATCCTCACCGAGGTTGAAAAGGTGGCAATCCGTTACAACACACCCCAGCAGGAAAACCTGTCTCAGCTTTCCTTGGAGCAGGCGGCACAATATGTTGAGGAGGGTCACTTTGCCCCCGGAAGCATGCTGCCAAAGGTTCAGGCGGCAATGAAATTTGTCCGCAGCAACCCGGAAAAAAGAGCAATTATCACCTCCCTTGACAAGGCTGTTGAAGCACTTGAGGGCAAGACCGGAACGGTCATCACCTTCGCATAAATAATTAAAAAGCAATAAGAAAGCCCCGCAATCGGTAAGTTACCGATTGCGGGGCTTTTGGTTTTGTGGGTTGATTTAGAAGATTGAGTATGCAGCTATGAGACCGCAGAAAACGATGGAAACTGTGGAAACAAGCTTGATAAGGATGTTAAGGCTGGGTCCGGAGGTGTCCTTGAAGGGATCGCCGACGGTGTCGCCGATAACGGTTGCCTTGTGGCAATCGGAACCCTTGCCGCCGTGAACGCCGCCCTCAACGTACTTCTTGGCGTTGTCCCAAGCTCCGCCGGAGTTGGACATGAATACTGCCATTGCAAAGCCGCAGACGGTTGTGCCGCCCAGCAGACCAACAACACCCTCAACACCCAGGATAAGTCCGGTGATGATGGGGACGATAACAGCAAGCAGGGAGGGAGCGACCATTTCCTTAAGTGCGCCCTTTGTGCAAAGGTCAACGCAGGCTTCGTAGTCGGGGTCGGTGTCGCCTGTCATGATGCCCTTGATTTCACGGAACTGACGGCGAACCTCAACAACGATGGTTTGAGCGGCGCGCTGCACAGCGGACATGGTGAAAGCGGAGAACAGGAACACCAGCATTGCGCCGATGAAAAGACCTGTAAGTACCGCGGGGTTTGTGAGACGGAGGTCGATGATGGCTTCGCCAAGAGCGTTTACCTTGCCGGAGCTGATAAGCTCACTGCGTGCGATGTCGATGTAGGAGACAAGCAGGGCAAGTGCTGTAAGAGCGGCAGAGCCGATTGCAAAGCCCTTGCCGGTTGCGGCAGTGGTGTTGCCCAAGGAGTCAAGAGCGTCTGTGCGCTCACGGACTTCTGCGGGAAGACCTGCCATTTCGGCGATGCCGCCGGCGTTATCGGCAACAGGGCCGTAAGCGTCGGTTGCAAGGGTGATGCCAAGGGTGGAGAGCATTCCGACAGCGGCGATGCCGATGCCGTAAAGACCCTTGCCAAAGGACAATTCGTAGATTTCGGAGCCGGTGGTCAGTGTGCCGCCGGCGGCGAGGAAGCTGATGATAACAGCAGCAGCAACGATAAGGATGGGGGCTGCAACAGAGCGCATTCCAAGGCTGATACCGCCGATGATGACGGTTGCGGCGCCTGTTTCCGAGCTGTCAGCAAGACCCTTTGTGGGCTTGTAGCTGTCGGAGGTGTAATACTCTGTGAAGAAGCCGATTGCGCAACCGGCGGCAAGTCCGCTGAAGATTGCGATAAGGACGCCCCACCAACGAACACCCTCTAAATCCTTAAGGATGAAGTAGGTGAGGGGGACGGCGGCGAGTGCGGCAAGAATTGCCGCGATGTAGGTGCCCTTGCGGAGGCAGCCCAAAAGCTCTTTTTGGGAGGCTTTTTCGCCAGTGCGGATGAAGAAAGTTCCGATAACGGAGCAGAGAACGCCCACAACGGCAAGAGCCAAAGGAAGGAACATGCCGTTCCAGCCATAGCCCGCAACGGAGCCGATTGCAAAGGTTGCAAGGATTGAGCCAACATAGCTCTCATAGAGGTCGGCGCCCATTCCGGCAACGTCGCCAACGTTATCGCCAACGTTATCGGCGATGGTGGCGGGGTTGCGGGGGTCGTCCTCGGGGATGCCGGCTTCGACCTTACCAACAAGGTCTGCGCCAACGTCGGCTGCTTTGGTGAATATTCCGCCGCCAACACGGGCGAACAGAGCGGCGGCAGAAGCGCCCATGCCGAACATGACCATGGTGTTTGCGATTACGTCCGCTTCACAATGGAAGCCGTAACGCAGAACGAGGAACCAAACGGTGATGTCCAACAGTCCAAGACCGACAACGGTGAAGCCCATAACGGAGCCTGAAGAAAAAGCAACCTTCAGTCCGTGGTTGAGGCTTTCGCTGGCAGCCTGCGCTGTGCGCGCGTTTGAGTTGGTTGCGATTTTCATGCCGATGAAGCCCGCCAAGCAGGAATAGATGCCGCCTGTGACGAAAGCGAAGGGCACAAAGGGGGATACCATTCCCAAAAATGCGAGGACACCAAGGATAATAGCCATAATCAGGAAGAATATGGCAACGGATTTGTACTGACGCTTAAGGTAAGCGTTTGCACCGCTACGAATAGCGGCGGCGATTTTTTGCATGGTCTCGTTTCCCTCGGAGAACTTCATGACCTTGCGACTCTGAACTAAGGCAAAAAGCAGGGCAATAGCAGATCCCACTAAGCCAATCCAGAAAAATTCTTGCATAATTTCACTCCTCTTTGAATTTACCTCTTTAACCGGGGTGAGCAGAATATTTCCACCCGGCAATTAACTATACTATACTAATTATGCCAAAAGTTCAAATGGTTCTTTACACAAGAAGTGTATAAAATTGCATAATGAGTTGCACATAATTCACACAAATGCATTGTGAAAGAATTTTTTTATTGTTTTTTCCAACTATTGCGTTCGGAAACGAAATGTATTATGATAGTGTGGGGAAACAAATTGATAGTTTAGCCGGGGAGCAATCCCCGGCTTTAGTATAATTGTACCAAATGTATGGTACACGTATGCACGAGTTCGTGCGAAGTACATCAATATAGGGCTTGAATGCAGTCCTACTGTGTGATATAGTATAGAACAGTGAAATAATAATAGCGCGCTCAATCGCCCAAGGGCGATATTTTCACGTTTTGCAACGAAATGCACACAAACTTGCAAAAACGGGGCAGAGCGCCGGGAGGTCCATATGAAAGGTATCATTCTCGCCGCGGGTAAGGGAACCCGCCTTTACCCCATTACCCACTCCATATGCAAGCCGCTTTTGCCGGTTTATGATAAGCCGATGATATACTATCCCCTCTCTGTTCTGTTGGAGCTGGGAATTACCGAAATCCTCATAATTGTCCCCCCGGACGAGCAGGAGCCCTTTGAACGTCTCTTTGGCAACGGCAGCAGCTTCGGCGCAAAAATCACCTACATGAAGCAATTCCAAAGACGGGGCATTGCCGACGCCTTCATTTTGGGCGCGGACTTTATCGGCAAGGACAGCGTTTGTCTTGCCTTGGGCGACAACATCTTCTTTGGCGAGGGCTTCCGTGACAAATTAAAGGAAGCAAAGTCCTCAAAAAGCGCCGCCACGGTTTTCGGCTGCTACATGGACGACCCCAGACCCTTTGGCGTTGTGGAGTTCGATTCCGAGGGCAAGGTTATCAGCATTGAGGAAAAGCCGGCACAGCCAAAATCAAACTACATTATCCCCGGGCTTTATTTCTACGACAACCGGGTCATAAAAATTGCGGAAACAGTTGAGCCCTCCGCCAGAGGCGAGCTGGAAATCACCTCGGTTAACAACGCCTATCTCAGCTTGGGGGAACTTAGCGTTGTTGCCCTTGACCAAAAAATTACATGGTTTGATACCGGCAACTCCGATACACTTTTGGAAGCCGCCTGCGCCATCAAAAAATATCGGGACGAAAGCGGAACCCAAATCGGTTGCTTGGAGGAGGTTGCCTACAGAAACGGGCTTATCAGCCTTGAGCGTCTCAAAGCAATCGCAAATGAGCTTAAGGCGTCCGATTACGGCAAGTATCTTAGCAATTTCGCAAACAACTGCAAATAGAAAAAATGAGCGGGACGAAAATTCGTCCCGCTCATTTTTTGCGTTTATATATATGTATGTGTGTATTTGTTTGGGCATTTCCCGGGAAAAGGGGGCGCAGCTTATTTTTCTTGGGGGGCGGTGGAGCAGTTTTGCTGTTTTGCGGAGATGTCCATAAAGGAGATGCTGATAATGGGGCAAAGGGCGGTGCCGCCGATAAGGTTGATGGTGAGGTCAACAAAAACAATGTGACCATCGGCGTGGTAGGTGCGGGTGACAAGCTGTTGAGCCTCGCCGGTTTTGACGGCTTCGGCACACGCCTGCTTTAGCAGGGGAGCGTCCTCGGGGTGAACGTGGGCGTAGACGTTGGAGGAAAAGGAAGCAAGGGTGTTGGGGGTCAAACCGAAAATTTTGTAGTAGCCGTTGTTGACACGGATGACTTCAAGCCCGTTGCTTGTAAATTCGTAGAAGCCGATGCCGCCGAAAACGCTATCCAAAACCTTTGTTATGAAGCTGTTTCCGCCGAAAAGAAGCTCAATATCGCTAAGCAGAAGCTTGGTTTCGCCCAAGCTTTCGGGGCGGGTGTCGGGGTGAATTACAAGCCTTTCGAAGTCCGCCACAGGGATTGGTTTTGAGTAGTAGAAGCCCTGAACCAAGTCACAGCCCACGCTGTAGAGAAAATCAAGCTGACGGCGGGTTTCAACGCCCTCGGCAACAACGGGGATGCCCAGCCATCTTGCCATTCGGATGACAGAGGTGATGATACTGCCCGCCCGATTTGAAAACTCGAAATTTTCAAGGAACTTCATGTCGATTTTGAGCATGTTGACGGGAAGGTCCTTTAGCATGTTGAGAGAGGAATAGCCACTGCCAAAATCGTCCATAAGAACCTCAAAGCCCAAGGCTTGGAGGGAGAGCAGGGATTTTTTCAGGTATTCCGGGTTGTCCACATAGGCGGACTCGGTTATTTCCAGCTTCAGCCTGTTTGGGGGAACGTTGTATTTTTCCACAAGACGCTTGAAGTCATTAACGATGTCGCAGCTGTAAATGCTGTAGCGGGAGAGGTTGACCGAGATTGGAAGGGGGTCTTTTCCGTCGCTTTCACGCTTGGCAAGGATTTTACAGACCTTTTCCCAAACGAAATAGTCAAGCTTTGTGATAAAGCCGTTTGCTTCGAAGATTGGGATAAATTCCCCGGGGGGGATAAGACCCCTTGTGGGGTGGTCCCAACGCACCAATGCCTCCGCCGCAACGGGGCGACCGGAGGAAAGACTGTAAATGGGCTGGAGGTAGATGACAAACTGCTCGTTTTTAAGAGCGGCGCCCATTTCCGCTTCGATGGTTTTTTCCGCCTTTAGGACTTCTTGGAGAGAGGCGTCATAGAAGGCGTAGCGGACAAGATTGTTGTCCTTGATGGAGCGGGCGGCAAAGGTGGCACGGTCACACATTTGCTCAACGGAAATTGGCAAGCCCTTGGCTTGGTAGACGCCGAAGTGGCTGGTAACGTTGTAGCTGATGCCGATATTTTCGAAGCTGCTGGTGAAGTGCTCCTGAATGTAGTCAAGGTCAAATTGGGCGGTGGGGTAGCAGCAGGCAAAAATGCTGGTGTCCAAGCGACCGTAGGTGTTTCCCGGCAGCAGATATTTTTTGAAGCGATTTGAGATTTCGTGGTTGATGGCGGTGACTGCTTCGTTGCCCAAAACGTCCTTAACCGCGCTGAAATGCTCCATGTTCCAACAGATGAGGGTGAATTCGGTGGAGGGGTTGGATTTGATGAGCTTTGTGGTTTCCTCGCAAAACTTGGGCTGGTTGTAGAGCCCGGAAAGGGGGTCATGCTCGGCACGGTAGCGCATTTGCTCGTTTATGGCGCGCTCGTGCTCCCGCTGTGCCTTTTCGCCGGAAACATCGGAGAGCAAAACCAAAAGCACGGGTTGGAGATTATCGGTAAAATCGACCTTAATGCAGGTGGCGTCAAGTCTGCCGATGGAGCCGTTATTTCTTGTGAAGCTATGGGAAAAACTGCGGGTTTTACCATCGCTTGTGACCTCGTGAATTGTGCGCAATATTTTTTTGCGGTAGTAGGGGCTGGTGTGGGACAGAATGGAATATGTGTCGTCAACGCTTTCGGGAGTGTGACCCAAAAGCTTGAAGTAGTGTTCGTTTTGGTAAAGCATCTTGGGCTTGGGGTCGGTGGAAAGAACGGAAACGCCGATGGGGAGAGCGGAGAGCAGGGCGTCAATCATGGCTTGCGCCTGATGCTCCTCCACAGGGACAAGTCCATAGACATGCTTTTTGACGGTGCCGCAAAGCTTGATGATTGTGTTCACGGTTTCGTTGAAAACAGAGGGCGTATAGGGCTTTGAGATTACGCTGACAGCGCCCAAGGAGTACGCCCGCTCCTCCAAATCGGAGTCATAGGCGGGGAGAACAACGGTGACGGGGAGGGTGCAGAAATTCAAGCACTGGGAAATTCGTTCAAGCACAGCAAAGCCACTGCTGTTGGCGGAGGAAAGGCAGATTATTACATAGGAAATCTTGCCGCTGTGCGCCCGAAGAACGGAAATTGCGGCTTCGCTGCTTTCTGCCTCAAAAACTGTGAAGCTGTTTGCGAACACAGCGGTCAGTTTAGCACGTTCCGCTTGATCCTCATCGTAAATAAGAATGTAGTTCCTTGCCGCATCCACATAAAAGCCCCCCTTGGGATTTGCCAACCTCCAAAACGGAAACAAGCCCTGCTTTAGCAAAAGCTTGCGGTGGCAAATCAATAGTTTTCTACATTAAATTATATAGTAACAAATATTTTGACAATATACAACCACTTAAGCCAATAGTTTCATATTAAAGAGGAATTCGGAGGTAAAAGGGAGATATTAGCGGAAAAGGGCAGCGTTTATGAAACGCTGCCCTAAAAAATGAGGTGGAAAGACTTGTTTTATTTTTTTAGCACGGAGATTGCGGCTTTGATGGTTTTCTTTTTTGCTTCCATGCCGAATTTGTCAACGACTGCCTTGTTCTTTTCGCCGTGGGTCAGGCAACCGGCACCGCCGACGCAGCCGCCGATGCAAGCCATGCCCTCAAGGAAGTTGCCGGGCATAATCCCCTTTGTCAGCTTAAGGAGGGCGATGCGGCATGCCTCAATGCCGTCGCACTGGACGGGCTGAAGGTCAAAGTCCTCGCCGTGCTCCAAAAGTCCCTGCTTGACGGCGTCGGAAAGTCCGCCGCAGCGGGCAAAAATTCTGCCGTAGAAGGAGGCGTTGTCCAAAACGTCCTCGGGCAGGGTGGTGATGTCGATGTCACGGCTGTCAAAGAGCGCTTGAAGCTCCTCAAAGGTGATGACGCTGTCCACATAGGGGCGGACGTTTTCTTTTTGGAATTCCATTTTCTTGGAGGTGCAGGGTCCGATAAAGACGATTTTTGCCTCCGGCGTTTTTTCCTTAAGGTATTTGGAAACCGCCGCCATGGGGGAGAGGTTGCTGGAAATATATTGGGCGAGGTCGGGGAATTGGGTTTTTATGAAGGTTACGAAGGCGGGGCAGCAGGAGCTTGCCAAAAGCCCCTTTTCGAAAAGCTCGTGGGACTCGTCAAAGGCGACCATGTCGGCACCCAAGGCGGCTTCAACAACGGTGTAGAAGCCCAGCTCCTTGATGCCGCGGATGACCTGACCCAGCTTCGCATAGGTGAATTGGCTGGAAATTGAGGGGGCGACAACGGCGATGAGCGGGTATTCGGAGTTGCATTTGCTTTTTTTGATGAGGTCGATTACGTCCAAAATGAAGGACTTGTCGGTGATTGCGCCGAAGGGGCATTGGTAGACGCAGTTTCCGCAGGAGGTGCATTTGCTGTTGTCGATGGAGGCGGAATGATCCTCCTTCATGGAGATTGCCTTTACCTTGCAGGCGTTTGCGCAGGGGCGCTTGCTGCTGCTGATGGCGGTGTAGGGGCAAACCTTGGCACAGGCACCGCATTCGATGCATTTTGATTTGTCGATGTGGGCAACGTGGTTTGCGTCAAAGCTGATTGCGTTTTTTCGGCAAACGTCCTCGCATCTGTGGGCGAGACAGCCCCGGCAGGCAGCGGTGACTTCATAGCCGCCCACGGGGCATTCATCGCAGGCGATGTCGATGACTTCGATAACGTTGGGGTTGGTTTTGTCGCCGCCCATTGCCATTTTTACCCGCTCGGAGAGGATTGCCCGTTCTTTGTATACGCAGCAGCGCATGGTGGGTTCCTTGCCGGGGACGATGGTTTTTGGGATGTCCAAAATGGAGGACTGGAGGCTGTCGTCCCAAGCGTGGATTGCCACCTCCCGCAGAACCTTGTATTTTAGGTGTTGAACCTTGGTGTCAAATTTTCTCATAATACCTTCCTTGCCGGCATGCTGCCGTTAATCCTTAAAAATAGCTGACCTTGATACGCTTGCCCATTTTTTTAAGAGCTTCGGCAAGCTCGTCCACAAGTCGCATTTTTATGTTGAAGTTGATGGGTAGCTCCGGGCTTTGGTGGGCGGGGTTGATGGCTCTGCCAACGTAGAAGTTGATGTCCGTTGCCTCCGCAAAAAGGAGCCGCGCGATGCTTGAAGCGCCGTCGTATTTGTAGCTCCATTGGGTGTAGGATTCGTTGTCCGCAAGATAATCTGTTGCATAGCTGAGCACCTTGCTGATGGTTATGACGCCCTCGGTGACAAGCTCCACACCTTCGATTTTTGAGATGGGGGGGATGGCGGGGTCGGGAGCCTTGTTGACGGAGATAAGCTCCTTGCCCAAAAATTCCGCGGCGATTGCGGAGGTGGTGCCGCCGCAGACGATGTGCTTGCCCTCCTTCGCGAAAAACAGAGACATCATTTTGCCGCAGTCGTCCCGATTTGCGGGTGGGCCGATGATAAGGTTCATGGGTTCACGGCGGCGGATGCGGATGGTGCAGGCTGTGGTGTCGTCCCCGGGCTGTCCGGCATAAAGGGTGTAGCATTCGTCAAGGAGCATGGTGTTCAGGGTTTTTGCCGTGGAGTCGGGAAAATAGTTTTTTTCCATGAAGCTGATGATGTCACGGCGCTCCCAGTTGATGTTAAGCCCCTGACCAACGCTTGCCCCGATGCAGCCGTCGCTCATGGCGATGAATACGTCGTTTTCACGGAGGACAACATGGGAGCGGTAGATGGTTTTGCCGCCAATGCTCATTGCGGTGGTTTGCATGTCGTAGTTTTCGCCGTTGCGGAGGAGAATGACCTGAGGGTTGTCATATTGGATGATTTCCGCTTCCTCGTTGTTGTGGATGCGGATTATGGTGAAGGTGGAATAGGCAACGCCCCGCTGGGAGCAAACGGGAAGTGTGGCGGCGATGGTGGCGACGCAATCTTCGATTTTCAGCCCCTCCGCCATCATGGTGGAGATGATTTTTGCGGTGAGGGTGGAGAGAATATTTGCCTTGACGCCGCTGCCCAAGCCGTCGGCAAGGACAATGGTTGTGTTGTTGTCGTCGTCCTCCACGATTTCGATGCGGTCGCCGCAAAGCTCCTCGCCAAATTTGTTCATGCTGCGGTAGCCGATGTCGGCGCAAAGATTATTCATCCACAATCGACTCCTTTAGCTTGGTGAGGGCGATTTTTGTTTCCGCCGCGGTTTCGCCCAAAAGGGAGGCGATTTCTTGAACAACCCGCATTTGCTTGTCCACAACTCTGTCCGCGATTTCAACGGTTTGGCGGCTCATTGCTTCCTTTTTTTCACGGGCGTTTTCCTCGTCGCTTATGTCCCGCATGATGCAGATAAGTATGCGGTAGTCGTGGTCGTAGGTGATGGTTTCCTCAACGTATTTTTTGTATTCCGCAAGATAGATGCGCTTGTCGCAGATGTTTTTGCCGCTTTGCCGCACGTCCATAAAGTCCGTGGGGTCAAGGATGCGGACAACCTGCTCGCCCAAAACGTCGGAGGCGGAGCGGATGTTCATGATTTTTAGAGCGGCGCGGTTGATTTGCTGAACCTCCAGCTTTTCGTTGAGGACGATAATGGCGTTTGGGGTGTTGTTGATGATGTTGTCGGAAAAGCTTTCCGCCTTGTCCTTAAGGAAGGGCAGGCACATGGAAAAATCCGCCTTGCCCTGATAGACGGCAATGGCTTTTTCCCGACAGGAATTGTAGCCGCAGGAGCCGCAGTTCAGCTCGTGCTCCGGGCGGGTTTTGCCCATTTGCTTAAGGATTTCGTTGATTTCGGAGTCGCTGGGCATGGGAACTTTTTTGGAGATTGGCTCCATCAGCTTTTTCATTGAGGCAGAGGGCAGGGGAGAGACGGAAAAGTCCCGCAGACCCGCGTAATCGCTGACTCTTTTGTAATCGCGGACAGGGGAGCGGTGGTATTTTTCCATGACGGGGCCGCCGACGCAGCTTCCCACGCAGGCGGACATTTCGATGAAGCAGTGGTGCAGCTCGCCGTTTTCGATGTCCTTAAGGGCGGCGATGCAGTTTTCAACGCCGTCGATGGCAAGATAGGAATAGTTCTCTTGGCTGCATGCCATGGTTTTGAGGATGCCGCCGGTGGTGGGGAAAAATCTGGCACGGCTCTCGGCGGTTTCGTCGGCTTCCACTTTTAGCTGGATGTTTTGGGAGCCAAGCCATTCGGTCAGCTCCTCGAAGGTTAAAACAGCGTCAACAATGTCGCCGTAGTGGTCGGCTTCGTCCTTTTTTGCAAGGCAGGGTCCGATGAAAACGGTTTTTGAGCCGGGGTAGCGGCGCTTTATGTCCATGCAATGTGCCTGCATGGGGGAAACGATGTCCGCAAGGTATTGAAGCTCCGCGGGGAAATATTTTTGGATGAGAAGATTGATGGAGTGACAGCAGGAGCTGATAAGGAGGTCCCGCCGATCCTCACGGAGCATACGCTCATATTCGGTTTTGACGAGGGTTGCGCCGATGGCGGTTTCCTCCACCCCGGCAAAGCCCAGCTCCTTAAGAGCGGCTTCGATTGAGGCGATGCCAACGCCGTTGTAGTTTGCGATAAAGGAGGGGGCGATGCTGGCAAAAACCGGCACGCCGCTTTGGATGAGAACCCGAACGGTTTCGAGGCTACTGACGATTTCCTTGGCGTTTTGGGGGCATATAACGAAGCATTGACCGCAGAGAATGCACTCATTTCCGATGATGTTTGCCTGCCCGCCGGAAAAACGGATTGATTTTACGGGGCAGTTTCGGATGCACTTGTAGCAGTTTTTGCAGTTTGATTTTTTAAGCTTTAAAAATTCTGCCATTCTTTTACTCGCTTTCTGCCGCTTCTGACATGTACGGATGTTATGTACATAATAACACATTGTTAAAGAAAATACAATATCTGAGAGGAAGGTTTTGCGGGGAATTGACGAATTTGGGGGGAGAAAATGTTGTCAGTTGTAGAGGGGGGTGGAGCCGCCGATGGTTTGGTCGATTGAGCGGGAGATGATGGCAACGGCACGGTTTATGTCTCGGTCACGGATGGCTTCGCAAACTGCCCTTGTGCGGGCGCGGAGGGAGGCATAGCCGTGAAGGCGGAAAAATCGGGAAAAAAGGGTCATGTTGGGCGCCTGAAAGGAATGAAAAATCATGGGCAGCAGGGTGTTGCCCGAATAATTGCACAAGAGCAGGTCGAAGTTGAAAACAATTTCCGCCGCCTCCTCAGCGCTTTCCGCCTTGTCCAAGGCGGCAGAGCACTTGAAAAGCTCCGCAAGCTCCTCCTCGTGGATTTTTGGGATAAGGCATTCGAGGGCGAGAGCGGAGAGCACCTTGCGGATTTCCAAAATGGAGCGGATGTCCGCGTCAGGCAGGGTGCCGCCGTTGAATTTCATGATGGAAACAAGGGTTTCCAGCTTGCCTTTTTTGCGGTAATCGGCAACATAGGTGCCACTGCGGGGGACGATTTCAAGGAAGCCCTTGTCCGCCATTTCAACGATGCCGGCGTTAACCACCGAGCGGCTGATTTGCATTGAGGCGGCAAGCTCCCGCTCCGCGGGCAGGCGCTGACCGATGACAAGCTCTCCCGAGAGAATCATGTGTTCAAGCTGTTCGATGAAAAGCTGCTTAAGGGTGGGGGCGCAAAGCTTTGCAAATTCCATGTAAATAAACTCCTTATCTGTCTGTGGTTCAACCAAGAACCACCCATGTATAATAACACAATAATCGACAAATAAGCAAGCAAAACTACTAAAAATGCGCCTAAATATAAAGGCTTTCTTGACAGCCCCCGCGGGGGGATGATATCTTGTCGTGGGTAATTGGAACAACCAGCAGTGCCCCCAATTCATCAATTAAAACCGCAAAAAGGGTTTTAAGGGCGGGAAGCCCGCCGTTTAATATGAAGCAAAAATTTAAGTGAGGTAGAAAATCAATGGCAGCAAGAGAAAAAATTGTCCTGCTAGCGCAGAAAATCCGTGGCAAAACCTTGGGTAAGTATCCGACGATTACCGAGGACGATCCCGAATACTATTGCCTTGCCCCCGTGGTTACGGACGAAATGGCAGAGGTTGCCCTTGGCATGACCCGCCGCGAATACATAAGCGCCGAAAAGCTTGCGCCAATCTGCGGAAAATCCGTTGCAAAAACTCAGGAGCTTTTGTTGGAGCTTGAAAAAATCGGCGTAATCGAGTCCCGCACCACAAACGGCTTTGACGAGTTTTCAATGCCCATCTATGTGCCGGGAATTTTCGAGTTTTTGGTTTTGAACAAGGAGCAGGTCTACAAATATCCCGAAATGTCCGTCGCCTTTGAGCAGTTTACAAGGGAGAGAATTGCCCCTCTTGCCCCCAATATGCCCCTTGGCAACGGCGCAATGCGGGTCATCCCCGTGGAAACCGCCATCAGCGGCGAAACGAGAAAAGCCACCTACGAGGAAATTACCTACTGGCTTGATAAATATAACCCCAGCATCTCCGTTGGAGACTGTCAGTGCCGCCGCTCAAGACGACTTATGGGCGAGGGCTGTGGTCACAAGGAGGAGGAGCTTTGCATCATTGTTGGCGAAACCGCCGAATCCTGCATTCGCACCGGGCGCACCAGAAGAATTACAAAAGAGGAAGCGCTGGACATTATCAAAAAAGCCGAGGAAAAGGGCTACATGCACCAGGTCACCAACATGGACGGCCCGGACAAAATCTTTGCAATCTGCAACTGCTGCATTTGCTCCTGCTTTGCCCTGCGCACCTCCCAATATTTCAATTCCCCCAACATGTCACGAAGCAACTACATCGCAAAAATCGACAAGGAAAAATGCGTCGCCTGCGGTCAATGCGTTGAAACCTGCCCCTCAAACGCGGTAAAAATGGGTCAAAAGCTTTGCACAAACAAGCCCATCCGCCAAAAGGAAACCATTCTCCCCGACGACCACAAATGGACAGAGGCAAATTGGAACCCGGATTTTCGCAACAACAGACAGGACGTTGTGGAAACGGGCACAGCCCCCTGCAAAACAGCCTGCCCCGCCCATATTGCCGTTCAGGGCTACATTAAGCTTGCGTCCTTGGGCAAATACACCGAGGCGCTGGAGCTTATCAAAAAGGAAAACCCCTTCCCCGCAATCTGCGGCAGAATTTGCCCCCACGGCTGCGAAAGCGAATGCACAAGAGGCAGCATCGACCAGCCCATCGCCATTGACGAAATCAAAAAATTCATTGCGGACAAGGATTTAAACGCCGACACCCGCTTTATTCCAAAGCAGCTCAACGACTACAGCAGCAAAAAAATCGCAATTGTGGGCTCCGGCCCCGCGGGACTTTCCTGCGCCTATTATTTGGCGCTGGACGGCTACTCCATAACTGTTTTTGAAAAGCAGGAAAAGCTGGGCGGCATGATGACACTTGGAATTCCCGCCTTCCGCTTGGAAAAAGAGGTCATCAACGCCGAAATCGACATTCTCCGTCAATTGGGCGTTCAGTTCAAAACCGGCGTTGAGATTGGTCGTGACCTAAGCTTGCAGCAGCTTCGGGACGAGGGTTACGAGGGCTTTTATCTTGCAATCGGCGCTCAGGCGGGTCGCAAGCTGGGACTTGAGGGCGAGGACACTGCCGGCGTTATTTCGGGCATTGATTTTCTGCGCAATGTGAACCTTGGAAAAGGCGCTAAGCTTAAGGGCAAGGTTGTTGTTATCGGCGGCGGAAACGTTGCCATCGACGTTGCGAGAACCGCAACACGTCAGGGCGCCGAAATTGTCAACATGTTCTGCCTTGAGGGCGAAAAGGAAATGCCCGCCCTTCCCGAAGAAATTGAGGAAGCCTGCGGCGAGGGCATCAACATAAACAACGGCTGGGGCCCCAAGCGCATCATCACAAAGGACGGCGAAGTGGTGGGCGTGGAATTCAAAAAATGCGTTTCCGTTTTCGAAAACGGAGCCTTCGCGCCCAAGTATAATGAGGACGAAACCCTCATCGTCGATGCGGACTTCGTTTTGATTTCCGTTGGTCAAACCATCGACTGGGGCAAGCTTTTGGAGGGCACAAAGGTTCAGCTGGGGCGTGGAAACACCGCCATCGCGGACCCGGTTTCCTATCAGACCAAGGAGGAGGACATCTTCGTGGGCGGCGACGTTTTCACGGGACCCAAGTTTGCAATCGACGCCATCGCGGCGGGCAAGCAGGGGGCAAACTCCGTCCATCGCTTCGTTTGGGGACACGACACCCTTTCCGGCAGAGACAGAAGGCATTACAGCGCGCTGGACAAAAACAACCTGAATATGCCGAAAATCACCTCCGGCTTTGACAACACCCCCCGCCAAAAAGCGGGACACAGCAGCGAAAACGAAAAGAGCTTCCGAGACACCCGGGAAACCTTTACCGAGGAGCAGATGAAGCGGGAAACCCTGCGTTGCCTTGGCTGCGGCGCTTCAATCGTGGACGAAAACCGTTGCTTGGGCTGCGGACTTTGCACAACAAAGTGCAAGTTTGACGCAATCTCCCTCACAAAGGTTTTTGACGCCGCCAGCCTGCCCTATGAGCAGGTTACAAAAAAGGTTGCCGCCAGAATGCTAAAGCGTCAGGGCAACATTCTTGTGCGGAAAATCAAGGACATCGGCTCCAAAAAAGACTAGGCGAGGAGAAAAACATGCACGAATTAAGCGTATTGGTTGAAATTGTTCGGGTTGTGGAGGAGCTTGCCAAGGAGCAGAGCATCAAAAAAGTCAAGGCAATTGTGCTTGAAGTTGGTGAGCTGTCCTCGGTTGTGCCCCAATTCATGACGGAATATTTCCCCGTGATTGTTGACCTTAAGCCCATGTTTAAGGACACGGAGCTGATAATCGAAATGCTTCCCGGCAACGCCATATGCAATGAGTGCAAAACCGTGTTCAACGTCATCGAAAACAAGGGCTATTGCCCAAGCTGCGGAAGCTTCGAAAAGGACCTGCTCAGCGGTCAGGAGCTGTCCATAAAAGAAATACAGGTTCCCGAGGATTAAAGCTTCGGACATCTTGACAAAACAAATAAAGACTCGCATAATAAGACTAATATTATGCGGGTCTTTTTGTGCCCGCAATCAAATCAAAAACAATTGAAAATGGAGGCTTCTATTATGGCGGATATGGAACAAACCCTTGAAATGTACCAAGCCGGGTTCAACTGCGGACAAGTGGTCGCAACCCTTTGCAGCGAGCACTGCGGCTATGACGAAAAGCTTGCCCGTGCCGCCATGGGCGGTTTTGGAGGCGGTTTGCGTTGCGGCGAAACCTGCGGTGCCGTTTCCGGCGGGGTTTACGCACTTGGAATGTACTGCAACCACTGCGAATATGACGACAAGCTCACCCGCAGAAAAATCATCGAAATGACCAAAAAATACACAGACGAATTCAAGGAAAAATACGGCGCCCTCTGCTGCCGTGAGTTAAGCCCGAAAAAAGACCTTGAGCGTTGCGCCCAATACATCTCAAGCTCCGTTGAAATCGTTGAAAAGTTAGTTGATGAGGACAGAGCCAAGGCGGCAAGCGCCGAATAAAAAAAACAACAAAAGCTCCAAACCACGGGAAAATACGTGGTTTGGAGCTTTTTTGTCGCAATAGAACCCT
>JAVVZC010000013.1:9293-15867 GCA_036650755.1 Oscillospiraceae bacterium | reverse complement strand
ATTGACCACACTCTGCTAAAGCCCGACGCCACCGCGGAGCAGATTGAAAAAATATGTCAGGAGGCGCTTCAATACGATTTTGCCTCCGTTTGCGTCAACTCCTGCTATGCAGGGCTTGTTTCCCGCCTATTAAAGGGCAGCGAGGTCAAAACCTGCTGTGTGGTCGGCTTTCCTCTTGGCGCCATGCTGAGCGAAGCAAAGGCGTTCGAAACAAAGGCGGCAATAGACCAAGGCGCCCAAGAAATTGACATGGTAATCAACATTGGCGCTGTCAAATCCGGCGACCTGGCGCTTGTAAAAAGCGATATCGGGGCTGTTGTTTCCGCCGCCGAGCACAAGGCGCTTGTCAAGGTAATTATCGAAACCTGCCTCCTCACTAAGGACGAAATCGTGAAGGTCTGCACAATCGCAAAGGACGCGGGTGCCGATTTTGTCAAAACCTCCACCGGCTTTTCCACGGGCGGTGCCTTGGCTGCGGACGTTGCGCTGATGCGCAAAACCGTGGGCGGGGAGCTTGGTGTTAAGGCTTCGGGCGGAATTCGGGATTTGGACTCCACCTTGGAAATGATAAACGCGGGCGCAAGCCGAATTGGCGCCTCCGCGGGAATAAAAATAATTGAGCAGGTGCCGGCAGAATAGCTTTCCGCCCAACGCCGCTTTTGCTCTCCCAACAATTAAAGCTGCCGAAACGCTTCAAATTTAGCGTTTCGGCAGCTTTTTTATTCTCTTTACTTGCACAAAATGCAGCTGTTCTGCCGCTGTGCGGGGCAATTTGTCTGTTTTGGAAATAATTTAACGGTTTGGGGCTATAAATTTTTGCAATTTAATGTTATCATTATAGCTGTGGACGATGAAGGCACAAGGAGGTATTTTTCAATGACAGAGCTTTTAAACAGTCTCCCTCAAATACTGACCTGTTTATTGATTTGTTGCGTCAAGATTATCGAAATATCTGTGCAGTCAATTCGAGTTATAATGCAGGTAAAGGGTCAAAAGCTTTTTTCAACGCTTTTGGCGTTTTTAGAATGCTTAATTTGGGGTCTTGTGACCTCTGCCGTCATCACAACTCTTGCGGATAATGTCTTTTGGCTGCTTGCCTATTGCATTGGCTTTGCCGCCGGAATTTACTTCGGTTCCGTTTTGGAAAGCAAGCTGGCGCTGGGCGAAATCAATCTTCAGCTCATGGCTGACGAGGACGACGGCAACAAAATAATCGAATACCTTATCAAGCACAACCGTGGCTTTACAGCCTTTGAAGGCTTTGGCTACGAGGGCAAAAAGTTCAAAATCAACACAGTCATCCCCCGCAAGGCGCAAAAGCGCATTGTAAAAGACATCCACGACATGACCGACCACGTTTTCGTGGTCAGCTCCGACGTTGGCTCCGCCATCGGCGGCTACGGCGTCCACGGAAACCGAAAATAACGCCGTGGTCAGGCGGTTCTGTTCCTTGTCTTAGCAAAAAACATTTCGAAATAAGAGGGCTGCTCCCGCTTTTGCGTGTTGCCCGATCATATTCAGGAGGACTGAGCTATGCTTTGCAATTCGCCGATCGCAGTTACACAGCACTTTATTCGCGCACATATGGAGCAGCGCAATTTAGACGAAGCGCTCTCCTGCCTTACCGACACTGTGGAATGGTTTGGAACCGGCGCTTTTGAAATTGTCCGTGGAAAAGCCGAGGCGCGTCATTGTCTTTCCGAGGAAATTGCCTCCTACCCCGGCGGATATAACATTGCTTTTGAGAACATGAGCGAAACTCTGCTAACGGAAAATTCCGGCACTGTCTTTGGCAGTATGCTTGTAACGGATAACACCATGGGAAGTCAGCTGGATTGCCGCGTTACAGCCACCTGCGTTCGTCGGGAGGGCGGTTTTCTAATCGCCTCCCTGCACATGTCCCTGCCCACCGACCTGCAAAACGGCAGAGAATATTATCCTCTCACCCTTGCCGCTGAAAAAATTCAGCAGCTTAAGGACAGTTTTTTCAATACAACCATTCCCGGCGGTCTGATTTGCTGTGACGCCGGCAAGGGTTTCAAACTGCGTTATGTAAACGACTTTTTAATAAATCTGCTTGGATATCAAAGCTATGACGAGCTGTTATCGGCAACTGGCGGATATTATGTAAACTGTTTTGGTGACAGCGAGGACGTGGTCGGCATGGAGCATGCCGTGGAAGCCATGGAAATCAACGGTCACAGCACCTTCACCTATCGGGTCAGGGCAAAGTCCGGCGAAGAAATTTGGCTCCGTGAGTACACCCACAAATATGAGGGCGACCGGTCACCCGAGCTGATTTGCTTTTGCATGGATATTTCCGACATAATCCAGCTTGAACGGGAACTAAAAGAGCAAAAATTGCAATTGGAATTTGCAAACGCCGAAATGCAGACAATTATCAGCAACATTCCCGGCGGCGTGCATCGCTGTCCCCTGTTCGGCAGAATTCACGTAAACTATGTTAGTCAGGGCTTTGAAAAAATGTCGGGATATACTGAAGCCGAAATTCACACTCTGTTTGACGATGTTTACACAAAGCTGCTGGTTGAGGAGGATCGAAGTGTTTTTGCCGACGCTGTGCTTCAATTGGCTGTTGAACCCGCCTATCAAATTCTCGAATACAGAATGCTTCGGAAGGACGGAACAGTAATCCGCATTGAGGATCACTTGCGTTCCGTGCGCATGGAGGACGGCAGAATATGGGGCTTCGGTGTCGCAATCGACGTCACAGCACAGCACGAAACCCGTGAGCAGCTCAAGCTTTTAACCGACAGCATTCCCGGCGGGCTTGCCATCTACGAATACGACTCCCTTGCCAAAAAGCTTTCAGCAATCTATTTCAGTGACGGCGTTTGTGACATGGTTGATTTTTCCCGAGACGAATACGCCGCAATCGCAAATGACGATATCAAAAAAATGGTTTTCGACGAGGATATTCCCATGCTTCGGGAGCACATTGAGCGTGTGGTCGAGGGCGAAAGCTCCATTGACTGCGTCTACCGCCACCTCAACAAAAGCGGAAACTTCCGCTGGATGAACCTGCGGGGCACCGTCTCCGACCGACGGGGCAGCTTTATTCGGGTTAACGCCGTGCTTTTTGACATCACCGCTTCCAAGGAATCCGAAGAAGCCCTCCGCATCCGAGACGAGGAATACGCGCTTGCGATTAAGCAGAGCGAAAAAGTGGTTTATCGCTTTACCCTTAGTAACAAAACAGCCTATATGCTCCAAAAAGCCGTAACCTGCTTTGATTTTCCCTACCTTTCGGAAAATATTCCCGACAGCATCCTTGAAAACAACTTAATCGCTCCCGAAAGCGTAGCGGATTTCACAGGCTTTTATGCCGCCATCCAAAGAGGCGAAAAGTCCGGCACCGCAACCCTGCGCCGCAAAATGCGGGAGGGCGGCTTTGGCTGGTGCCGCTGTAGCTTCACCACGCTTTTTAGCAGCAGAGGCGAGCCTGTTTCCGCGGTTATTTCCATTGAGGACATCACAAAGCAGCACGAGCAGGAATTGGAAAACAAAGCTTTGCGTCAAAACGAGGAGCTGTTCCAAACCGTTGTTTCCCACTCTGACCGATACATCGTCAAGTTTGACATTCCCAGCCGAACCGCCTATTTGCAGGGACGGACAGCCCAAACGTTTCATGTGGACCAGGTTTTGCACGACATGCCCTACACCTTTGCCTATAGGGGCGGCGTCGCCCAGGAATCTCTGCAAAGCTACATAGATTTTTACGAAAAGCTAATCTCCGGCGTACCCACCGCAAAGGTGATTATCAAAATGCGAAAATACGATCAAACGGACATGTGGGGCTGGTATCGCTTTGACGGCAGCGTCATCTTTAACGACGAAAAGCAGCCGATTTATGCGGTTGTCTCCTTTGTGGAAATTACAAAGCAATACGAAAAAGAGCTTGCCTACAAGCGCCTTACACAGCACGTCGATCGGCTTTCAAAGGACGCGATGATGTACTTTGAAGCGAACCTCAACGAAATGATGATCAAGCACGCCAGCGGGCAATGGCTTAGCAATGTTGAAATAAATACCGAGAATGACCTTTCTCAGATTTTAGAAAACGCAATATTGAACCTTACCTATCCCGATGACAGGTCAATCATAAGGCAGTTTTTCGACAGAGACGGTCTTGTCGCGGACTTTTCCCGTGGCATCACCGAAAAATCCATCGAATACCGAATAATCGAAAATAATCAGCCAAAATGGGTCAGCGTCACCATCGAAATGATTGCAGACCCCTACACCGAGGACATCCTTATTTACACCCTGTTCCAAGACATTGACAAGAGCAAAACCAAGGAAATAAGCATCCTTAAGCTGGCGGAAACCGACGGACTGACAGAGCTTTACAACAAAACCGCAGTTGAAGGTCAAGTCAAGCAAATCCTTGAAGCGGGGCATTCCGACACCTGTGCCCTAATCATCGTTGATGTGGACGATTTAAAAATCGTAAACGACACCTTGGGTCACATTCAGGGCGACCGTGCCATCCGTGCCTTTGCGGATACGCTTCGCAGCTTTTTCGGCGAACAGGCGCTTTTGGGTCGGGTTGGCGGCGATGAATTTCTCGCTTTCCTGTGCGATGTGGAAAGTGAAGCCGCCCTTCGTCTCCGGCTTGACTCCCTTGTTACTGAATTATCCGCGCTCCGAGTTGGTGAAATGAGCGAGTACACTCTCCACGGCAGTCTTGGCGTTGTTTGCTGTGGCGCCGATGAGCATAGCTTTGAAGCTCTTTACAAAAAGGCGGACAGCGCTCTTTATTCCGTGAAGCGACATGGAAAAAACAACTTTGCCCTCTACTCCCCGGAGCAGATAAATCCCAACTAAACCAAAGCACCGCCGAGAATTTAATCTCGGCGGTGCTTAATTTTTTGCTTTTTTTGTTGATTGGATGGCTTTTTTTAAAGCTTCAGCGTGTTGCTGAAAAGCCCTTTTTTGGCGCCGTACATGGCTTCATCGGCTTTTTGCATCAGCTTGTTCACGTCGCCGATTTGGGAATAGACGCCGTAGCCCGCGGAAATTCCGATTTCGTATTGCTTGTCATAGAACAAGAAGCTTTTGCTGAATTCTTCACGAATTCTTTGCATTTTGCGTTCAATGCAGGAGGCTTCCGTGTAGGGGATGAGAACCATGAATTCATCGCCGCCCAGTCGGGCGACAAATTCGCCCTCGTCCGCGCAGGCTTGAAGCTTATTTGCCGCAGCCTTAAGCAGCTCGTCGCCGCCCTTGTGCCCATAAAGGTCATTGGCGTGCTTGAAGTTGTCCAAATCCAAAAAGATTGCCGCAAAGTCATTTTTTTCTGCTTGGAAGCGCTTTTCGAAGTCGTTAAGGGTATCGAAAAACAGGCGGCGGTTTGGCAAGCCGGTTAAGGGGTCATAGTAGGCAAGCTTTTGGTAGTCGTTGGCAAGCTGCTTGTATTTTTCCCGCTCAAACTCCAGCTCGTCCTGAGTTTTCATTTGCTTTGAAACGTCCTGACAGGAAACGATAAAGCACAAAAAGCTGTGGCGCTTGTCCTTTGCCGCCGAGGCGGACATTAAAACGTTTTTAATTTGACCGTCCTTGCAACGCATTTTGGCTTCGATATTCATCATGTCCGCGCCGAGATTGAGCTGTTCAAAGTCGATTTGCTCCGCCGCTAAGCTCATGAAATCGACGCCTATCAGCTCGCTTTTGTTGAAGCCCAGCAGGGCGCCCACCGCATTGTTGTATTTGAGAATTTCCTTGTTTTCGTCCATAACGAAAATGGAGTTGTTGCTTGTTTGCAAAATATCGTCCGAGGAAATTATTAGGTTTATGTTGAACACGTCATGGCGGTAGATGATGGTGAAATAGCAGATGCCGAAAATGGCTGTGGCGACGCTTGCCATTGCGGGAAAAACAGGCGTTGTCAGGGGCAAAATAACGTCGGTCACAACGCCGCAGAGGATTGTGGCAACGTCCAAAATGATGAACCAAACCGCCATTTCCTTTTTCATGACGTGCTTCACCGATTTTGCCCACTTGTAGAGGATGCAAAAAGCAAAGCCGAAATAAACGGCGACATAGAACAAATATGCCCAAAGCCAAAAGGAGCTGACGGAATTTTCATAGGTCCAGCCCCAGCCGTTTGAGGACATGATGATGTTTTGCGCAAGAGAGGTGGTTTTTCCCAGCAGATTTTTTAAAATGAGGATGGCGGTGGGCAAGAAGAACAGAAGCCACTCCCACCAGCTTATTTTTCCTTTTTTGTAGTTGGTGAGGGCGATAAAATAGAGGGCGGTGAAGGCAACAAAGCTGCACCAGCCGATTGAGCTGAGTCTGTGCCAAAAAAACGCCTGCTCTTGGGTCGCCGCAGAAAAGAAAAAGGCATTGCAAAATGACCACCAGCCCAAGCTTGTTAAAACTGTGCTGGCGGAAATATTGAGAATTCCCTTTCTTTCAGCGGTAAGCATGTGCGCCGCCCCAATGAAAAAGGAGGTAAATATTATTATGGACAGGGCGGATAAGGTGTTCATTGCTGTTCTCCATGTTCGTAATGCGGGCAATTCAAGATTTTGTGCTTATTGTTATGTAT